>CALRLJ020000206.1:0-6814 GCA_943368635.1 Sediminibacterium ginsengisoli
CGTTGCTGCCGCGCTGGCGGGGTGCCGCGCCGATCCAGCGTGCGATCATGACGGGCGACACCGAGTCGGGCGTGATGGTGATGAAAATGGATGTTGGACTCGACACCGGCGACGTCGCGATGGCCGAACGGCTGCCGATCACCGACGCGATGACCGCGCAGGATCTGCATGATGCGCTGTCACCGCTCGGCGCAGATCTGATGGTGCGGGCGATGGGCGGGCTGTCGCGCGGCGGCCTGCAACTGACCAGGCAGAGCGAACAGGGCGTCACCTACGCCGCAAAGATCGACAAGGCCGAGGCGCGCATCGACTGGACAAAGCCTGCCCGCGACGTGCTGCGGCATTGTCACGGCCTCTCGCCGTTTCCCGGCGCATGGTTCGAGATCGCCATCGATGGTGAGCCGGTCCGCATCAAGGTGCTGCGATGCGAGTTGGCGAAGGGAACGGGCGCGCCGGGCGATCTGCTCGATGAGACGCTGACCATTGCCTGCGGCGACGGTGCGATCCGCGTGCTCGATCTTCAGCGCGCCGGCAAGCAGCCGATGAAGGCGCAGGATTTTCTGCGCGGCACACCGCTCAAGCCACCCCAGCGGGTCGTGGTGTAATGCCCCGCTACAAGCTCATCATCGAGTATGACGGCACGCCCTATTGCGGCTGGCAATATCAGGATAACGGCCCCTCGGTGCAGGGCGCGCTGGAAAATGCGGTCAAGGCGATGACCGGCGACAATGTGCGGGTCAACGGCGCGGGCCGCACCGATGCCGGTGTTCATGCGCTCGGGCAGGTGGCGCATATCGATCTGGCGAAGGACTATAAAGCCGACCGTGTACGCGATGCGCTGAACGCGCATCTGCGGCCAAATCCGATCGGCGTGCTGTCGGCGGAGATTGTGCCGGAAACGTTCGATGCGCGGTTCTCGGCAACCAGGCGGCATTACATTTACCGCATCGTCAATCACCGGGCCAATCTCGCGCTCAAGGTCGGGCATGCGTGGCGGGTGGCGCGGCCGCTGAATGCCGAGGCGATGCACGACGCAGCGCAGGTGCTGGTCGGCAAGCACGACTTCACCACATTCCGCGATACCGAATGTCAGGCGAAGTCGCCGGAGAAGACGCTCGATGCGCTCGCGGTAACGCGCGACGGCGACGATGTGAACATCGTCACCTCGGCACGCTCGTTCCTGCACAGTCAGGTGCGCTCGATGGTCGGCTCGCTGGTCTGGGTCGGGCATGGACGCTGGAAGGCCGAGGACATGCGGCGTGCGCTCGATGCCCGCGATCGCGCAGCGTGCGGTCCCGTCGCGCCGCCGGACGGGCTTTATCTGGTGCGCGTCGAATACTGAGCGCTACGCCGCCGCCGTCGCTTCGATTTCGAGCAGCCACTTGCTGTCGAAAATTCCGGCGATGATGACGGTCATGGCTGGCGCAAGGGTGCCGAGGACAGACTGGCGGACGGCGCGATTTTCCAGCGCATATTTTCGATCCGACAGAAACACTGTGACCTTGACTACATCTGCAAGAGTCATGTCGACAGCCTTGAGCTGGCTTTCAATATTGCTCCAGATCAGCCGACACTGCGCCTCGAACGTGTCCGGCACGGTGCCGTCCACGGTTTGCGGAATTTGCCCGCTGACAAATGCCAGACGTTGTGCGCCGCTGACTTCGCAAACCTGCGCGTAGCCGAAGGGTTGCGGAGCGTTGGCGGCGTTGATATTGCGGCGCTGCATGGCATCCCCCGTTACGATGTTACGAGTGTCTTCATCACATCCCAGAACAAATCTTCGCCATTGGCGACGTTTTCATTCCAGTGGTCGGCGGCGTTTTCATCGGCGGCGTCGGTGATGAACTTGAACGCGCGCCACGGCACGCCGGGGCGCTGGCAAACGTGGGCAATCGCAAACAATTCCATATCGACGATGTCGATGTTGTTCTCGACCAGCCACGGGTCGATGGACGTAACGAAACTGTCGCCGGTGCCGCAGACAACGCTGCCGTGGCCCGACGACAGCCGATCGAGTTCCGGCGAGAACGGCGTGCGGCCGCGCGGCGCCAATGGCATCGCCGCCATGTCGCGCTGAACCACATCGGCGACTTCAACGAGGCCGTTGTGGATATGCGCGATCTTTCCGGCGGTGCCGTAGTTGATCACAAGTTGCGGCCGCAGCGCGAGCAAGGCCAGTGTGGTGGCACTTGCGGCATTGACCTTGCCGACGCCGGTATAGATCACCTCCGCGCCGTCGGGCGCGCGTGCCTTGTTCAGCTCGTTGTCGATGGCGGTGAGGATCAGAATCTTGCCGCTCATGTTTCGGCGCTCATGCGAAATAGCGATCCAGCACGCCGCGATAGATTTTTGTGAGCTTCTCGAGATCGGACACCGGCGTGCGCTCGTCGATCTGGTGCATGGTCTGGCCGACAAGGCCGAATTCCAGCACCGGGCAATAATGCGTGATGAAGCGCGCGTCGGAGGTGCCGCCGCCGGTGTTCAGTTCCGGCTTCCGCCCGGTGACTTCTTCGATCGAGGCGACCACCAGATCGGTGAAGGGGCCGGGCTTGGTCAGGAATACGTCGGCGTTCGACGGCTCCCAGGCGATGGCCGCCTTGATGCGATTGCCGCTCGCCTTGGCCATGCGCTCCTCGATCAGCGCCCGCAGCGAATCCTGCGTGTGGCAATCGTTGTAGCGAATGTTGAAGCGCGCACGCGCCTGTGCAGGGATCACGTTGCTTGCCGGATTGCCGACATCGACGGTGGTGAATTCGAGATTCGACGGCTGAAAGTGGTCGGTGCCCCGATCGAGCGGATCACCGCTCAATGCACCGATCAGCGTTGCGATATCGGGAACGGGATTCGAGGCGCGATGCGGATAGGCGACGTGGCCCTGAATGCCGGTGACCGTCAGCACGCCGGTCAGCGAGCCGCGCCGTCCGGTCTTGATGCAGTCGCCCATTTCGTTGACGTTGCTCGGCTCGCCCAAAACGCAGTGATCGAATTTTTCGCCGCGCGCGGCCGCCCACTTCAGCAGCTTGACGGTGCCGTTGACGGCGATGTCTTCTTCGTCGCCGGTGATCAGAAACGAGATCGAGCCTTTGCCTGATTTTTGGGGCTTGCCGCCATTCGCGGCGAGATATTCAAGCGTGGCGGCGACGGAGCAGGCGATGCCGCCCTTCATGTCCACTGCGCCGCGGCCATAGAGCATGCCGTCCTTGACGTCGCCGGCGAATGCGCCATGGGTCCACGCTGCATCGTCGCCCGGCGGTACCACGTCGGTGTGTCCAGCGAACGTGATGTGCGGCGCGCCCGTGCCGATACGGGCATAAAGATTATCGATGTCGGCAGCACCCGGCTCGGAGAAGGTGACGCGATGCACCTCGAAACCGGCGTCGCCCAGCAGTTTTTCCAGCACACCGAGCGCGCCTGCGTCCGCCGGCGTTACCGACGGACAGCGCAACAGATCGCGGGCGATGGAGAGGGCGTCGGTCATCGGTGTGAATTAGTCCCGCAGCAGTTCGTTGATGCTGGTCTTGGAGCGGGTGCGTTCGTCGACGCGCTTGACGATGACCGCGCAAGCGGTGTTCGGACCCGGCTGACCGTTCTTCAGCGGCTTGCCCGGCAGCGAGCCCGGCACCAGCACTGCATATTCCGGAACTTCGCCGATGAAGGTTTCGCCGGTCTCGCGGTCGACGATCTTGGTCGATGCCCCGAGGAACACGCCCATCGCCAGCACCGCACCCTTGCGCACGATCACGCCTTCGGCGACTTCCGAGCGCGCGCCGATGAAGCAATCGTCCTCGATGATGACGGGACCGGCCTGCAACGGCTCCAGCACGCCGCCGATGCCGACGCCGCCGGAAATGTGTACGCGCTTGCCGATCTGGGCGCAGGAGCCGACGGTGGACCAGGTGTCGACCATGGTCGCTTCATCGACATACGCGCCGAGATTGACGAAGGACGGCATCAGCACGACGTTTTTGCCGATATGAGCCGAGCGGCGCACGATCGCGCCGGGAACGGCGCGGAAGCCTGCGTCACGGAAACGGTTCTCGCCCCAGTCGGCGAACTTCGATGGCACCTTGTCCCACCACTGCGCGCCGCCGGGGCCGCCAGTGATCGGAGACATGTCGTTGAGGCGGAACGACAGCAGCACCGCCTTCTTCAGCCACTGGTTCACATGCCACTTGCCGTCCGCCTGCCGCTCGGCGACGCGGGCCTCGCCCTTGTCGAGCAGGTCGAGCGCCAGCTCCACGGCGTCACGCACCTCGCCTTTGGTATTGGCGTTGACGGTGTCGCGGGCGTCAAAGGCGGTATTCAGCGTGGTTTCAAGCGCGGCGAGGGACATTGATTTTCCTTGGATATTCCTAGGGAAAGAAGGCGGTCGTTGGATGCCGCTTTTGTCGGGATTTGACGGCGTTGAGTCAAGCTGACGCGGTCAGTTTGATGCCTTTATCGCCGCCAAAAACCCCGTCAGGTCGTCGGTGATGTGATCGACATAGGCGGCGTCGCGGCCTTCCAGCTCCCAGTCCTCGCGGACCACACTCTTGGTGCCGTCGGGCACCACCAGCACAGTCGTCATGCCGAGATCGTGCGGCGTCACCAGATTGCGTGCGAGATCCTCGAACATCGCAGCCTTCGATGGGTCCACCCCGTGCAGCTTGAGAAACTTCAGGTACGTCTGCCGCGCGGGCTTCGGCTCCAGCTCGGCGGCGACGATGTCGAACACGTCCTCGAAATTTTTCGCGATGCCGAGGCGGTCCAGCACGGCTCTCGCATGGGCGCGCGAGCCGTTGGTGAGGATTAGCTTGCGGCCGGGCAATTTTTCGATGGCAGCACCCATCGCCGGATTGGGTTCGAGCGGCGAGTGGTCGATCTGATGGACATAGCTAAGAAAATCATCGGCGTTCAAGCCATGCTCGGTCATCATGCCGCGCATGGTGGTGCCGTAGCGCTTGTAATAATCCTTCTGGATCTTGAACGCTTCGTCCTTCGGCACATTCAGATACTGCGCGACGAAATCGCGGATGCGCACGTCGACCTGCTGCCACAGGTTGACGTGATGCGGATACAGCGTGTTGTCGAGATCGAACACCCACGTCTCGATATGGGCGAAGCTGCGTTGTTCTTTTTTTGTCACGTTCTTCTGAGTCATGTTCTTCAAAGTCATGGCATTCCAAACCGGATGGTCTTGCCGGCACCCGCAGCCATATCGATCTGCGCATAGCCGCTTGCGTTCAGCCCGCGCGGGCCGCAATCGCCCTGTTCGGTAAATTCGAATTGCGCCTCACGGGTGCAGAGCATGGTCGCGCCGCCCCAGTTCAGCGGCCGGCTGTTGATCTTGATGGTGCGTCCGGTGGGATCGACGGCTTCGGCAAAGCTGAAAATCTTGCGTGGATGTCCCGTCACGTCGGGGTGCAGGCACTTGCCGGGTTCGATGCGATACCAGCCGCGGCTGGTCACCGCCTTGCCGTCGTCGGTGGCGATGGAGGCCATCACGCGATACTGGGTGTCGTTGCACCAGGTGAGGCCGGTGGCGGAGGGCTGCTCGACGGCGGCAATCATGGTCTCGAAGAAATTCGGTGCTTTCGCCGCGTCAGGGGCAAGGCCGCGCGTCTTGAGGAACGACGCAAGCGCGTTCTGCGTTTTCGGCCCATCGACGCCGTCGATGGGAGCTGCGTCATAACCTGCAATCACCAGCAGCCGCTGGATCGCCGCCAGCCGCGCCTGTTCGTCGTCATACTCGGCACCTTCGGCGAGATACGCCACCTGGTTGCCGTCCTCACCGGTGCTCGGCTTGATTTCGGTGAAAGGCACAGCGGTCTGGCTGCCACGGCACTGGCGTCCGGCAATGACGAAATCCTTCGGCGCGATGCAGAGATTGTCGGTGCCGTTCTGCGGCGCGGGCGACGCACCGTAGACCGGCAACGAGCGCGCGTGCAGGAGAATACGATCGGCGGAGATGGTGCCGCTCGCCACCACGCGGCAGGCGGCCGGATCGATCCGGAACCAGCCACGAGTCGCCGTAGCGTTCTTGTCGTCGATGCCGATGGCGGCCTCGACCACGTAACTCATGCGGTTGCAGATTTTCAGGTCGGCGCGGGCGGGTGAGGCAACAAGCAGAGTCGTCATCGCGAGAAGCGCAGCGATGAGGCAATCCATTCTCATCTGGTTGGATTGCCTCGCTTCGCGCGCAATGACGATGTGAGTTGCCATCACTTGTGGATCAGCGTTCCTGTGCCCTGATTGGTGAACAGTTCGAGCAGCACCGCGTGCGGCGTCTTGCCGTCGATGATGACCACGCCCTCGACGCCGGCTTCCAGCGAGTAGATGCAGGTTTCGACCTTCGGGATCATGCCGCCCGAGATCGTGCCGTCGGCGATCAGCTTGCGGGCATCCTTGATCGACAGTTCGGGAATAAGTTTCTTCGATTTGTCGAGCACGCCCGGAACGTCGGTCAGCAGCAGCAGGCGCTTGGCCTTCAGCGCGCCGGCAACGGCACCTGCAAAGGTATCGGCGTTGACGTTGTAGGTCTTGCCATCGGCGGACGAGGCCAGCGGCGCCAGTACCGGGATCAGTTCATAGCCGATCAGCTGGTTGAGCAGCGTGAGATCGACCTTGTCGGGTTCGCCGACGAAGCCGAGATCGACTACCTTCTCGATGTTGGAGCCGGGATCGACCATGGTGCGCGTCGCCTTGGTGGCGGTGACCATGTTGCCGTCCTTGCCGCACAGGCCCACAGCCTTGCCGCCAGCTTCGTTGATGTGGCTGACGATCTGCTTGTTGATCGAGCCCGCCAGCACCATCTCGACGATTTCCATGGTCGGTG
>CALRLJ020000207.1:0-6800 GCA_943368635.1 Sediminibacterium ginsengisoli
AATGACAAGCAATTCGTTTGCTTTCGCGCGCTAGCAGAACTTGCGCGATTGTTTCGGCCTGCGTGGATGCAGTGTCACGCTGCTCACCCTGTCATTTTGCCGCAGTGTGGCGGATGATCTTCGGGCCGGCATATCCCAGTTATAAAACTGTCGCGCGAAGCGCCTACAGGTTCGGCGGGTTGCTCACGCAAGAGTCAGCGAACGTCGGTTTTCGAGTCAGTTGGGCTGAATACCGGCCTGCAGCGCTGGCCCAAGATGTGCATAGAGTTGTGCATAGAGTCAGGCGAGACGAGTGGTGTGTTTAAATGTCGAAGGCTGAAACCTTTTCAGTATTTCGGAGTTAGTGCGCGTGAAGAACCCTAAGGACGGGCACAGGATTAAGAAATATGTCGGACACCTACATCATCGAAGTCAGTTCGGAAGCCGCAGGCATCGTCGTTCGCGAGAAGTCGGGTTTTCGCTTCTTCGCGGCGGTACATAAATTCAATCCGCTTGACGGACGCGTGTTCAAGAACGCACGCGAAGCCGAGCGTGCCGCCACGCGGTTCCTGGCCGGGCGGCTGGACCCGGTTCCCGCATAGGACATTCATTCAGAAAAAAAGGCCGGGAGCGATCCCGGCCTTTTTGATTCGGTGTTTGCTGTGCGGCCTTATTCCGCAGCAGCCTGGCGTCCGAGCACTGGGTAGTCGGTGTAGCCCTTGGCACCACCGCCGTAGAAAGTGGCCTTGTCGAAATCGTTGAGCGGTGCGCCGAGCTTGAGGCGTTCGACAAGATCCGGATTCGAAATGAACAGCTTGCCGAACGCGATCAGGTCGGCCTTGTTCTTCTCCAGCACCTCGGTTGCCAGCTTGAAGTCATAGCCGTTGTTGGCGATGTAGGTGCCGCTGAAACGCTTGCGCAGGCTCTCATAATCGAACGGCGCAATGTCGCGCGGGCCGCCGGTCGCACCTTCGATGACGTGGATGTAGACGAGCTTCAGCGCATTGAGCTGATCGACGATGTGATCGAACAGCGGCTGTGGATTGCTGTCGGAAACATCGTTGGCGGGCGTCACCGGCGAGATACGGATGCCGGTGCGGTTAGCACCGACCTCTGACGCAACGGCGCTGGAGACTTCCAGCATCAGCCGCGCGCGGTTCTCGATCGAACCGCCATAGGCATCGGTGCGCTTGTTGGTGCCGTCCTTGGCGAACTGATCCAGCAGATAGCCGTTTGCGCCGTGAATTTCGACACCGTCGAATCCCGCCTCAATGGCATTGGCCGATGCGCGTTTGAAGCTGTCGATGATGCCGGGGATTTCGCTCAGTTCCAGCGCGCGAGGTTCAGACACATCGGCGAAGGTGCCGCCGACGAAGGTCTTGCCCTTGGCACGGATTGCGGACGGTGCGACCGGCGCGCCGTCGTTCTGCTGCAGGGAGGTGTGCGAAATGCGTCCGACATGCCAGAGCTGAATATAGATGTGGCCGCCGCGCTCATGGACGCGATCGGTGACCTTGCGCCAGCCTGCGACCTGCTCCTTGGTGTAGATGCCGGGCGTGTCCTGATAGCCCTGGCCCTGCTGCGAGACCTGGCTCGCTTCGGTGATGAGCAGTCCAGCGGAGGCGCGCTGTCCGTAATATTCGATGGCGAGGGGATTGGGCACGTAGCCTGCGATGGCGCGGTTGCGCGTCAGCGGGGCCATCACGGAGCGGTTGGTCAGCGTGGCGGCACCGAGCTGATAGGGGTCGAAAAGTTTGGATGCGGACATGGTGGATGTTTCCTCGGACGATTTCAATGCAAGTGCATCTAGGTATCGCGCCAGAGAAAATGCAAGTCACCCTGGAGTGAATAATGCCTGTTCGGGCGGCACGAATAGCAGGCATGTGTCTGTCATCGGGAGCAGCTTCGCGCGCGCGGGAGAAGAATTTATTCGATCTTGCGACGGAGGCGGCATAAGCCGCCTCCTGCAATGCGCTTCGATAGCCGAAAGATGACTTCGCGGCAGTCTGGCGTTACGCGACGCCCAGAAAATCGCGTTTGCCGAGTTCCACGCCTTTGTGGCGAAGGATGTCATAGGCGGTGGTGCAATGGAAAAAGAACTGCGGCAGCGCCGAATGATTGAGAAACTGCTGGCCAGTGACCGTCATGGTCTGGCCAGGGCCGACGGGAAATGTGATGTCGCGCTTTTCCCCGCCTTCATATTTGGCGGGCGGCAGCGCTTCGATGTTCGCCAGAACCTTTTTGATCCGCGCTTGCAATTCCGCAAAAGTGGTCTCGGTGTCGGACATCACGGGGAGTTCGGATTGCGTGAAACGCGCGCAGGCCTTGCCGGAGAAATCGCAGGCGAGCTGAACTTGCTTGGTGAGCGGATACATCGTCGGATGCAGTCGCCCTTCAAGCAGGTCGCTCGGCGCTATTTTGTGAGCGGCGGCGTGAGCCTCGGCTTTGGTCAGAATGGCGGACAGAGCGTTCAATGTGCGGATGAAGACCGGAGCTGAACCATCGTAGAATGACATGGGCAACCTTTCAGGGAAAATTTTGCCATGAAACAGGCTTGCCCGATCTAACCGTTCTCCCGATGCTTACAAGGTGCCGGCAGGCAGGAAAATCAGCCCGGCCCGCCGCGCATCCGCGCCAGCAATTCGGCGGTCGGCCATGAGTCGGCCGGCAGGCCGTATTTCATCTGCATGGTCTTGATCGCGATGCGGCTCTGCTGGCCGAGAATGCCGTCGATCTTGCCGACATTGTATCCCTGCCGCGCCAGCAACTGCTGCAATTCCTTGATCTCGTTGAACGGCAATTGCGCGACGGGTGCTGCGGGCTTGCGCATCGGACCAGCGCCCGCGATGCGGGTGGCGAGATAGCCCGCCGTGGTCGAATAGATCAGCGAGTTATTCCATTCGGTGTAGGCGGCGAAATTCGGATAGGCGAGAAACGCCGGACCGGTGCGGCCCATCGGCAGCAACACCGAGGCAGGCAGATCGTCCTTCGGCAATGGGCGGCCATCGGCATAGGTCACGCCCCATGCGGCCCATTTCGAGCGCGGGTGTTTGATGGTAAGGTCGGCCTGATCCCACGGCAAGTTTGCAGGCACGCGGATTTCCTGCAGCCATGGCTCGCCGCGCCGCCATTTCAATCCGGTAGCGATGTAGTTCGCGGTCGATCCGATCACGTCGGGCGCGCTGCGCAAGAGGTTGCGATGGCCGTCGCCGTCATAATCGACAGCGTAATCGAAGTAGTGACGCGGCAAAAATTGCGTCTGCCCGAGTTCACCGGCCCACGAGCCGATCATCTCGGCGGGCGAAAGATCGCCGCGATCCACAATCTTCAACGCGGCAACGGTCTCGTCGTGAAACATTTGCGAGCGGCGGCAATCATAGGCCAAAGACACCAGCGAGCGCAGCGTCGACAGCTTGCCCTGTATCGCCCCGAAGTCGCTTTCCAGCGCCCAGAATGCGGTAATCACCGCAGGCGGTACGCCGTATTCCTTTTCGGCGCGGGCAAAGGCCTGCGCGTAAGTCTGGATCAGTTGCTGCCCTTTGACCCTGCGCCCCTCGGACGCCATGCGTCCGGCGAATTCGTTGAAAATCTGGCCGAACACGCGCTGGCCGCGGTCGCGGTTAACGATACCCTGATCGTAGACCATGTAAGGCGAGGCAGCCGCAATCGCGCGCTGCGAGACGCCCGCAGCGGCGGCATCTTGCTTTAGTCCCGCGAGAAACTGATCGAAGCTTTGTCCGCCGTGGCAGCGCGCGCCGCTTTGGGCGAGGGCTGGTGTCGCGAAAAGACCAAAAGCAATGAGGAGGGCAGCGGCGGGGCGCAGGAGCGAGGAAACAGCCATCGGGACCATGTCGAAAAGGGGGAAGGGAGCGCGGTCGGAATAATACGCGCTCGTACTCCAACATAAGTGGGCGCTTTTCGCCAGAGCGATGCTTCAGGTTACTGTCGCAAAAGAAAATGCCCGGCTTGAGGCCGGGCATTCTTATTTGTGATTGCGTCGTCCCAGATTCTTAGTCGAACTGGTTCATCGTGTTGTGAGCACCACCGGCCTTCAGGGCTGCCTCGCCGGCGAAGTATCCCTTGTGGTCGTCGCCGATGTCGGAGCCGGCCATGTTCTGATGCTTCGCGCAGGCAATGCCCTGGCGGATTTCAGCGCGCTGGACGTTCTTCACGTAGCCGAGCATGCCCTGTTCGCCGAAGTATTCCTTCGCGAGGTTGTCGGTCGACAGTGCCGTCGTGTGATAGGTCGGCAGCGTGATCAGGTGATGGAAGATACCGGCGCGCTTGGACGAATCCGCCTGGAAGGTGCGGATGCGTTCATCGGCTTCGATCGCCAATGGCGTGTTGTCGTATTCCACCTTCATCAGCTCGGCACGGTTGTACTTGCTGACATCCTTGCCGGCTTCCTTCATGGCATCGTAAACCTGCCAGCGGAAGTTCAACGTCCAGTTGAACGACGGCGAGTTGTTGTAGGCGAGCTTCGCGTTCGGGATCACCTTGCGGATGCGGTCGACCATTCCCGCAACCTGCTCGATATGCGGCTTTTCGGTTTCGATCCACAGCAGGTCAGCGCCGTTCTGCAGCGAGGTGATGCTGTCGAGAACGCAGCGGTCTTCGCCCGTGCCAGCGCGGAACTGATACAGGTTGCTCGGCAGACGCTTCGGACGCAGCAGCTTGCCGTTGCGGCTGATGATCACGTCGCCGTTGCCGATCTTGGACGCGTCAACTTCTTCGCAATCGAGGAAGCTGTTGTACTGGTCGCCAAGGTCGCCCGGCTTGTGGCTGACAGCGATCTGCTGCGTGAGGCCTGCGCCGAGCGAGTCGGTGCGGGTCACGATGATGCCGTTGTCCACGCCCATTTCGAGGAACGCATGGCGGCAGGCACGGATCTTCGCGAGGAAAACCTCGTGCGGAACGGTCACCTTGCCGTCCTGATGGCCGCACTGCTTCTCATCCGATACCTGGTTTTCGATCTGCAGGGCGCATGCGCCTGCTTCGATCATCTTCTTGGCGAGCAGATAGGTTGCCTCGGCATTGCCGAAGCCTGCGTCGATGTCGGCGATGACCGGCACGACGTGGGTCTGGAAGTTGTCGACCTTGGCGATCAACGCGGCTTCCTTGGCCTTGTCGCCGGCCTTACGCGCAGCGTCGATGTCACGGAAGATATCGTTGAGCTCGCGCTGGTCGGCCTGACGCAGGAACGTATACAGTTCTTCGATCAGCGTCGGCACCGAGGTCTTCTCGTGCATCGACTGATCCGGAAGCGGACCGAATTCGGAGCGCAGAGCTGCGATCATCCAGCCCGACAGGTAGAGGTAGCGGCGGTCGGTCTTGCCACCGAAATGCTTCTTGATCGAGATCAGCTTCTGCTGGGCGACGAAACCGTGCCAGCAGCCCAGCGACTGGGTGTACTTGGTGGGATCCGCGTCGTAAGCGGCCATGTCTGCGCGCATCAGGTCCGCCGTGTAACGGGCGATGTCTAGACCGGTCTTGAAGCGGTTCTGCAGGCGCATACGAGCAACGGCCTCAGCGGTCACGCCGTTCCATGCGCTGTTGTCCTTGAGGAGGGCTTCAGCCGATGCGATCTCGCTCTGGTAAGAAGCCGGGCCTTGAATGGCTTGGTCGGTGATTCCGCGCGATTGGTAATTCATGGTTGTGATCCCTTGTGAAGTTGCCGCTGTTTTGACGCGGGGCAACACCAACCGCCAGAGGGTTTGAAGATAGCTTGTCAGACTTTACAAACTTATGTTGTAATGCTGTAATTACCTTACAATCTGGGTTATTTGGCAGAGTGACCGCCCATGGCGACATCGACAATCCGCTCGGTTTTTATGGGTCCGCGGCTGCGGCGGCTGCGGCGCGACCTGGGCCTGACTCAGGCCGATATGGCCGCCGATCTCGATATATCCGCGCCCTACGTGGCGCTTCTGGAGCGCAATCAGCGGCCGGTTACGGCGGATATGCTGCTTCGGCTCGCCCGCACCTACAAAATCGATCTGGCCGATCTGGCGGGCGACGGGGGGGCCGATCATACGGCGCGGATGCAGGCGGTTCTTAAAGAACCGATGTTTGCCGACATCGATATTCCCCCGCTTGAAATCAGCGACATCGCAATCGGTTATCCGGGACTGGCAGAGGCATTTCTGCGGCTCTACACGGCCTACCGCGAAGAGCAGCTCGCGCTGGCGGATCGCAGGAGCCCCGGCTTGACGGGGGCATCGTTGTCCAGCCGGGACGGTCTGGACGTCAACGATCCGGTCGCGGAAGTTCGGCGGTTTCTGGCCGCCCGCCGAAACAACTTCGCGGATCTCGATGATGCGGCCGAACGCATTCTGCACGGCCCTGCGGATCAGGGCTGGTTTATCGAACGACTTAGCAGCCGCCATAATCTTCGCGTTCGCCACCTGCCGCCGGATGTCATGCTCGGCTCCGTCAGGCGGCTGGATCGTCACCGCAAGGAAATCCTTTTCGATGACAGACTCGATACCGCGAGCTTTAATTTCCAGTTGGCGCAGCAACTCGCCTATCTGGAATTTGAAGATGAGATCAGTGCAGCGCTGAAAGCCGGCCAGTTCACCACCAAGAGCGGCGAACTTCTGGCGTACCGGTCGCTTGCGAGTTACGCCGCCGCAGCACTCATCATGCCGTATTCGGCATTCGCGAAAGCAGCGGAGACGCGTCGTTACGACCTTGAAGCGCTGGCGCGTCAGTTCGGAACCAGCTTCGAACAGACGGCGCATCGCATCACGACGTTGCAGAGGCCGGGTTCAGAGAAGGTTCCTTTCTTTCTGATCCGCGTCGATCCCGCCGGAAATATCTCC
>CALRLJ020000208.1:0-6781 GCA_943368635.1 Sediminibacterium ginsengisoli
CTTGGCTTCGCGGCCGAGGCCGACGAACGAACAGAACGTGAGAAGATAGACCGCGAAGAATTCGGGCGGGCCGAATTTCAGCGCAAAGCCCGCGATGCTCGGCGCGAGAAACGTAATCAGCATCACCGCGACCAGCGAGCCGATGAACGACGAGGTGAACGCAGCGGTCAGCGCTTCGGCAGCCCTGCCCTGCTGGGCCATCGGGTAACCATCGAAGGTGGTCGCGACCGACCATGCTTCGCCGGGAATATTGAACAGGATCGAGGTAATCGCGCCGCCGAACAGCGCGCCCCAGTAAATGCACGACAACATCACGATGGCCGATGTCGGGTCCATCGAGAAGGTCAGCGGCAGCAGGATGGCGACGCCGTTGGGGCCGCCGAGGCCAGGCAACACGCCGACGAAAATGCCGAGCACCAGCCCGACCATCATCAGCGCGAGTATCTTCCAGGTGAAGAGAACCGCGAAACCGTGAAACAACAGGCCGAGTGCTTCCATGATCGTATCCCCCGGTCCCGGTTTAGCGTCCGAAGGCCGCTTCGAGCGGTCCCTTCGGCATGATGACGTCGAAGGCGATGTCGAATGTTCCGAACATGATCGCAACGAAAATGAATGCGGTCAGCAGCGACTTCCACCATGCGATCTTGCCGATGATCGCCATGAAGCCGGCGATCAGCAGGAAGCTCGCGACATAAAGACCGAGCCATTGCATGGCGAAACAAAACAGAAAGGTCGGCACGAACACCTGCAGTACGCGGCGAAACTGCGCGCGGGTGACAAAGGTTTCCAGCCCTTCGGCGCGCTTCACCGCAACGCTGATAAGCCCATAGAGGGCGGCGCCGCCGAGGATCACCGAGAGATAGAACGGGAAGTAGCCGGCCTGCGGGCCGGTGGAATCCCACGATGCGCCGGTGCGCCAGTTATCCCAGCCGAGCAGCACAGCGAGCGCGAACAGTAGCGCCATCATCACCATTTCAACCGTGCGGTTGTTGGTGATCGCGGGCGAGTTCTCGTCCGGCGCGGTCGGGTCTTCAACGACGATTTCGATGTCCTGAGCCATGCCGGGTCCGCTGTGCTGTTGGGAAGAAATCAAAAATTGGCGCCGCCGCTTGGACGACGGCGCCAGACCTCATTGACGAGGTTATTTTGCGACGAAGCCTGCTTCAGTCATGAGTGACTTGTTCAGGGCATCGTCCTCCTCAAGGAATTTGAGCATGTCCTTGCCGTTGATAAACACCGGCTTCAAGGCCTGCTTCTCCATATATTCCTTGTACTCCGCGGTCTGCGTCACCTTCTTGAACAGATCGTCGTAGAACGCGGTCTGCTCGGGCGTCACCTTGCCGGGAAGGAACATCGCACGCAGCATCAGGTACTGCATGTCGAGGCCTTCTTCCTTGCAGGTCGGGATGTCGTTCCACGACTGCGTCTCGGTGACCTTGGTCTTGTAGGAGATGCGCTCCTTGTCGAACACACACAGCGCGCGCACCTGACCGGCCCGCCACACCTCGAGATTTTCCGACGGGTTGTTGACGTTGGACTCGGTGTGGTTGCCGACGAGCTGGGTCGCCGCCTCGCCGCCCGACTTGTAAGGCAGGTAAGAGAACTTCGCGCCGGTCTTCTTTTCCATGAACACGGTGAGGACGTGATCCTCGCGCTTCGAGCCGGTGCCGCCCATCTTGAACGGCGAACTCGAAGCCTTGGCGGCAGCGATGAAGTCCTTCACGGTCTTCGGACCGGCGGTGTTGTCCCACAACACGAACTGATCCATCGCGATCACCGACACCGGCGTCAGTTCGCGCCAGTTGAACGGAATCTTCGCCGACAGCGGCAGCATGTAGATCAGCGAATAGGCGATCAGCACCTTGTTCGGATCGCCGTCGCTGCCCTTCATGTACATCAGTGCTTCAGCACCCGACGCGCCGCCCTTCAGCGAGACGATGATCGGCTGCTTCATCAGATTGTTCTTCTGGATCGCGGCCTGCATCATGCGCGCCATCTGGTCGGATGCACCGCCAGCGCCCGCCGCAACCACGATCTCGACCGGCTTGGCCGGCTCCCATGCCAATGCTGGCGTCGCCGCCAGCAGCGCAAGCATACTCGTCGCCTTGATGAGATTCTTCATGCAGTCTCTCCCTGTGTCGTTTGTGAAGCCCGGCTTGTGCCGGACCCTGGTTGTGTTTCCGCTATCCTGCGGATTCCGAATTCAATCGCCTGCGCGTCGTCAGGCGACCGCCGCTTTTGTCTGTGCCGCGCCGCGCCCGGTCAGAACGTCCATCGCCGCCATCACGCCGCCCTTGCGATGCGGCACCTTGGCGAGATCCAGCGCCATTTCGACACCGGACAACGTGCCCATCAACATCAGATCGTTGAAGTGACCGAGATGGCCGATGCGGAACACCTTGCCCTTCACCTTGCTGAGGCCCGAGCCAAGCGACATGTCGAAATTCTCGAGCGTGACCTTACGGAACTGATCGGCGTCGTGACCTTCCGGCATCACCACCGCGGTCAGGATCGGCGAATATTCGCGCGGATCGAGGCAGAGATTTTCGAGACCCCATGCCTCCACCGCAGCCCGTGTCGCGGCGGAATAGCGCTTGTGGCGGGCGAACACATTGTCCAGCCCCTCTTCAAGCAGCATCGCGACCGCTTCTTTCAGGCCATAGAGAAGGTTCGTCGCCGGTGTGTAAGACCATGAACCGCCCTTGTTGGCGGCGATGATCTCATGCCAGTCCCAGTAAGACCGCAGCGAGGAGTTCGCTTTTGATGCAGCGAGCGCCTTGTCGGACACGGCGTTGAAGCCGAGGCCCGGCGGCAGCATCAACCCCTTCTGCGAACAGGTGACGGTGACGTCGACGCCCCAGCCGTCGTGATCGTACTCGATCGAACCGAGGCCCGAGATCGAATCGACCATCAGCAGCGCGGGATGCTTGGCGCGGTCGATCGCCTTGCGGACTTCATGGATGCGGCTGGTCACGCCGGTCGAGGTTTCGTTATGCACCACCATCACGGCCTTGATGGTGTGCTGCTTGTCCTTGGCCAGGCGCTGCTCGATGTCGTCCGGATTGACGCCGTGACGCCAGTCGCCCGGCACGAACTCGACTTCAATCTTCATTTTGTCGGCAAGCGCGCGCCACAGCGTTGCGAAATGACCGGTCTCGACCATCAGCACCTTGTCGCCCGGCGACAGCGTGTTGACGATGGCGGCTTCCCACGCGCCGGTGCCGGACGAGGGGTAGATGATGACGGGGTTTTTGGTCTTGAAGACCTTCTTGGAGGCCTCGATCACATCGAGACCGAGCTGTGCGAATTCAGGACCGCGATGATCGATGGTCGGCATGTCCATCGCGCGCAATACGCGGTCGGGCACATTGGTCGGCCCCGGAATCTGAAGGAAATGCCGCCCGGTGTGAACTGACGCGTTAGACATCGATCGGCGCTCCTAAAACACTTTGTTAAAGCTTTTGCATGCATTTTTTGTGCAGTGCAAAGATTTTCTTGATCTGGATTGTATTCAGATTTTTCTTTTTCACAACCCAAAACTCAAGTATTGTTCGGTTTATCGACGCAATACGCGTCGCGCTGAGATATTTCCGATGAAATTCAGCGCGCCGCCTCTCTGGAGGCTTCCTGTTTTGAATAATCTTTTGCGCGCCAAATCCCTTCAGATCGTCGAGTCGTCTCCGGCCACCCTGCACGACGACCTGCTCGGACAGATCCGCGACTTTATTGTCGAGGGGCATCTTGAGCCGGGCAGCCGGATTCCCGAGCGCGAACTGTGCGAGCGCTTCGATGTGTCGCGCACGCCGCTGCGCGAGGCGCTGAAGGTGCTGGCCTCGGAAGGGCTGATCGAACTGCTGCCGAACCGCGGCGCGCGGGTGCGGCAGTTTTCCGAACAGGACATCCGCCATCTGTTCGAACTGATCGCCGGTCTCGATGCGCTGGCGGGCCGCATCGCCTGCGAACGGATCTCGGACGAGGACGTCGCCAGCATCGAGCGGATGCATCTGGAGATGTACACCCATTATATGCGTCAGGAACTGACCGACTATTTCCGCCTGAACCAGAAGATTCATCAATCCATCGTCGACGCCGCGGCCAATCCGTTCCTGAGTTCGAGCTATGCGGCCGCGAACGCCATGGTCCGCCGGCTGCGCTATTCGGCCAACCTTCTGCGGCGCGACCGCCTGAGCGACGCCATGCGCGAGCATGAAGCCATGGTGGACGCCCTGCGCCGCCGTAACGGCGACGAACTCGGCAAGCTGATGTTCGACCACATGCGCGGCAAATGCGAAGCGGTGTGCGAATATATGCGCGAACATCAGCCGAGCGCCCGCGCGGCGGATGTCGCCGCATTGCGCGAAACGACCTGAGCGTCAGCAACCGTTCCCGGCTGCCTGATCGCTTTCCGATTTTCGAGGTTCACAATGGCTCAACAGAAAGCCGCGACCGGAAACGCCACCGCGCAAAGCAGCGCCCTCGCCGCGCGGTTGTCGCGCGAGATTTCCGGCGACGTGCTGTTCAATCCATTCGATCTCGGGCGCTACGCCACCGACGCGTCGTTCTACCAGATCAAGCCGTTCGGCGTGGTCGTGCCGCGCACCGTCGAGGATGCGCTGCGCGCGATGGCCATTGCGCGCGACGACGGCCGCATCGTCACCCCGCGCGGCGGCGGTACCTCGCAATGCGGCCAGACCGTCAACAGCGGCATCGTGGTCGATACATCGAAATATCTGAACAAGATTATTTCGCTCGATGTCGAGAAGCGCACGTGTGTGGTCGAACCCGGCATCGTGCTGGACGATCTCAACCGGCAACTGAAGAAGCACGGTCTGTGGTTTCCGGTCGACGTTTCCACCGCATCGCGCGCCACCATCGGAGGCATGGCGGGTAACAATTCCTGCGGCGGACGTTCCCTCAGATATGGCACCATGCGCGACAACACCATGTCGATGGACGCTGCACTGGCCGACGGCACGCTGTTGCACTTTGGCGAAGTGCCGCGCGACACGGCCTGGCAGAACACCGAGATGCCGGGACGCGACCTGTTCCGCGACATGCTGGCGCTGGGCGAGCGCGAAGCCGCCGAGATCGCCACACGCTTCCCGCATGTACAGCGCCGGGTCGGCGGCTACAATCTCGATGCGCTTACACCGCAGCCGATCAACAACATGGCGCATCTGCTGGTCGGCTCCGAAGGCACGCTGGCCTTCACCACCCGCGTTGAACTGAAGCTGTGGCCGCTGATCGGCGCGAAGGTGTTCGGCATCTGCCATTTCGGCAGCTTCTACGAGGCGATGGACGCCACCCAGCATCTGGTGAAGCTGAAGCCGATTGCCGTCGAACTGGTCGACAGCACCATGGTCGCGCTCGGCCGCGATATTGCGATGTTCAGGCCCACCATCGAAGCGGTGGTCAAAGGCGAGCCGGAAGCACTGCTGATCGTGGAGTTTGCGGAGCCAGATCAGGCTGCAAATCTTGCAAAAATGAAAGACCTCGGCGATCTGATGGGCGATCTCGGTTTCGGCTGGGATCAACCGAAACGCAAATGGGGCGGCGTGGTCGATGTGGTCGAGCCTGCGATGCAGGCAGCGATCACCGATTTCCGCACCTCCGGCCTCAACATCATGATGTCGATGAAACAGGAGGGCAAACCTGTTTCCTTCGTCGAGGATTGCGCGGTGCCGCTGCCGCATCTCGCCGACTACACCGAACGGCTCAACAAGGTGTTCGAGAAACACGGCACGCGCGGCACCATGTACGCGCACGCCTCCGAAGGCTGCCTGCATGTACGTCCCGTCCTGAACCTGAAGCTCGACAAGGACGTCAAGGCGATGCGCGCCATCGCCGAGGAAGTCTTCGCCATGGTGCGCGAGTATAAAGGCTCGCATTCCGGCGAACACGGCGATGGCCTCGTGCGTTCGGAATTCCACGCGCAGATGTTCGGCCCACAGATCGTTCACGCCTTTGAGGAGGTGAAGGAACGCTTCGATCCCGACAACACGCTCAATCCCGGCAAGATCGTGCATCCGCCGAAAATGGATGACCGCTCGCTGTTCCGCTATGCACCCGGTTACAAGATCGAGAACATCACAACCGTGATGGACTGGTCAGTCTATCCCGGCGCCGCGGGCGGATTCCAGGGCGCGGTCGAGATGTGCAACAACAACGGCGCGTGCCGCAAGCTCGAGGGCGGCGTGATGTGCCCGTCCTATCGCGCCACGCGCAACGAGAAGGATGTGACGCGCGGACGCGCCAACACGCTGCGCCTCGCCATTTCCGGACAGCTCGGCCCCGATGCGCTGTCGTCGGATTCCATGATGGAGACGATGAAGCTTTGCGTCTCCTGCAAAGCCTGCCGCCACGAATGCCCGACCGGCGTCGATATGGCGAAAATGAAAATCGAGGTGCTGGCCGCGCGTGTGGCCAAGCATGGCCTCACCCTGCGCGACCGGCTGGTGGGTTACCTGCCGCATTACGCCGCGCTGGCTTCTCGTTTTTCGTGGCTCGCCAACATACGCAACAAGAGCCGTATCCTGCGCTGGCTGTTCGAGAAGACTGCGGGCATCAGCGCCGCCCGCGCGCTGCCGGAATTCCGCAGCGACGTGTTCGCGCCTTCGAGCACAACCTATGGCCCGGAGACTGGCCGCGAAGTTGTGCTGTTCGCCGACACTTTCAATCGCGCCTATGAGCGCGAAAATCTCGACGCCGCGCTGCGCGTTCTTGTCGATGGCGGCTATCGCGTTCACCTGCCCCGCGCCAAAGACGGCGGCCGGGCCTTGTG
>CALRLJ020000209.1:0-6720 GCA_943368635.1 Sediminibacterium ginsengisoli
CCAGAAACAGCCGCCGGCGCGACCAGCGCTTGAACGCAATCCTGGAACGGACGCCGAGATGAGCCGCGTATCGATTGATATTCATCGCAATAGTCTTGCAAGCGGCAGGCCGGAAGGTCGCGGCGACTGCGCGGGGAGCGGAGTTCCAAGCAGAACGAAATTAGAACAGGAACCCGCCTTGAAGGCACCGTCCTGGAGACATGCTGCTTTAGAGAATTGCCCTCTCCTAAGCCGAAAGACGCAGGAACACAAAGAAAAAGGGCGGCAGATGTCTCTGCCGCCCTTAGGTCTTCAGATGAAGACGATTACTTCAGAGCGCCAATTACTTCAGCGCGCCAAGGGTCACGTCAGCCGAGAGCTTGGCAATGAACGTGTCGCCGCACCACTTGGAGCCGATGCCACCTGGGTTGATCGGGGTCGCGTTGTTGGGCTGCGAAGCGTTGTAGTCGCTGGTGAAAGCATTGCAATCGCCCTTGCTCATGTCGGTGCCCGAGTAACGCAGGTCGAGGGTGAACACCTTGTAGGTGAAGCCGACGCCGACGTTCCAGGTGTTGTAGTCAGCATACTTGATGCCGAACTGGAACGGGTCGCCGATAATGCCGGTGCCGTAGAAGGAATCAGATGTACCCAGCCACTGGCGGCCGAATTCACCCGACACATAAGCGCCGACGCCGGAGGTGCCGAAGAAGGTGCTCGGCGCAGTCAGCTTACCGGTGATCGAAGCGTAGGTGCCGTCAGCGCCGGTGTTCAGGAAGTTCGGCGAGTAGAACACGTTGCCGCCCATCGTGAAGTAGTCGTTAAAGGTGTAAGCCACCTTGCCGTAGACTTCATAGAAGCTGACGTCCTTCTTCATGACGTTGCCGTTGGCGAGGATGACAGGATTTGCCTCGTTCGGGCAAACAGTAGCCACGGCCGCAATGCCGGCGGTGCAGGTTCCACCTGGATACAGGTAGCCGAACACACCGAAGTCGAATGCGAGAGCGCCGAAGGTCGGGCGGATACCGCCGTAGACGTCGATTTCAGCAGCAGCGCGGTTGGCGAACGAAATGCTGGTCGCAGCCGTACCGACATAGAGCTGAAGGTTCGGGTTGATGTTGTAGCGCGGCTCGAAATAAGCGGTGCCGGCTGGCTGGTTGTTCGACTGCGTGACACCGCGGAACACGTAGTTGCTCATGACCGCCGCACCGAAGGCGATATCCCAAGGCGACACGACCTCGATCGGAGGTGCCTTCTTGTAGACCTTGCCCAGATCGGCAGCCGAGGCCGAACCCAGACCCATCGCAGCAACCGCAACTGCTGCAATCGACAAACTTACTTTCTTCATGACGATCCCCATCATCGTTTAAAAACCAGCCGATTGCCGAAGTCCGAATGACAAGCGTTAGTCGACTGCGTGGAATTCAATTTCGTGACACCACATTGCTGGTCAACTTCTCGTGCGAGAAGCAAAAAACCCAAGCAATTGCCGCCTTTTTAGGCGTTTCAAGCATTCTGAATGCGGTTGTGGCGTGGTGTTGCACGGAGGCAACAAATTTTAGCCCCAGTTGGAGCTATTAGCCGAGCCCAAACGGTTATGCGGGTAGCGCAGCCCGCATTATCCCCGAAAGACCACTCATCCGCCCATCCGATTCGCTCTTCAATGCCTCCAAACGCCAAGAGCCGCAGCGGGTGTGCGCTGCGGCTCTGCAAGACGGGTATCCTGAAGACGGGTATTGAAGGCCTGCCGGAGCAGGCGCCTGCTTAATTGTTGCTGTCGTCGCCGCCAGGGGATGACCAGCTGGGCGTCGACACAGGCGCCGGACTGGACCAGCTCGTCTCGGCGATAACTGGAGCCGGCTCAGGTGCCGGGGCGGGAGCTGGCTTCGGGGCGCGCTTCTTGGCTGCCTTTTTGGGCGCTGCCTTTTTGGGAGCCGCCTTCTTCGGAGCAGCCTTTTTCGCAGATGATTTCTTCGCGGATTTTTTTACCGACTTTTTCGCGGCTTTCTTGGTCGCCTTCTTGGCGGACTTCTTCACGGCCTTCTTCGCCGATTTTTTGGCCGACTTCTTCGCCGACTTCTTGGTTGCTTTCTTGGCGCTCTTCTTCGCCGCCATCAGCTTCTTCGCTTTTTTACCCTTGGATTTCTTCTTCTTACCTTTAGCCATTGTGGTCCTCCTGTTACCGCCAGCCACACGTTGAACCGGCGCTCAAGCACTCCCAACGTGGGGGCCCTTCATTGATCTCATCAACAAATCCGGTCGAGGGCCGCCTGTCGCCCAATCGAGCAGTTCGATCGTATGCACCACAGGGACTGACGTTCCATCGGCACTTTCCACCGAGCCTATCTGCACCATGCAACCGATGTTGCCGGCGGAGATAACGTCCGGCTTCGTCGATGCGATGTTAGCGATCTTCCGT
This sequence comes from Sediminibacterium ginsengisoli, assembly GCA_943368635.1. Lineage (GTDB taxonomy): Bacteria > Pseudomonadota > Alphaproteobacteria > Rhizobiales > Xanthobacteraceae > Afipia. The sequence goes on from CALRLJ020000209.1 coordinate 2,396, forward strand.
TCGCGCAGTCGCTTCGCAATGTCGGGCTGGAGGATGTTGTACGTTCCTGCCGAACCGCAACACAGATGACTCTCCGGCACATCTTTCACCACGAATCCGCTCTTGGAAAGCAATTCTTTCGGAAGCTGCGTGATTTTCTGTCCGTGCTGCAACGAACATGCAGAGTGATACGCAACGACGAGATCGCTTTTGCTTTGCGGCCACGCGATGTCGATGCTGGCGACATACTCGGTCACATCCTTCGCAAGAGCTGAAATCCGCGCGGCTTTTGCCGCAAAGACGGCGTCTTCGCGCAGCATGTAACCGTAGTCCTTGATGGTCGTTCCGCATCCTGACGTGGTGACGAGGATGGCGTCGAGGCCATTCCTGTCGGCCTCGTTTGTCCACACCTCGGTGTTCGCACGCGCGCGCTTCAGCGCGTCGGTGTCGTGGCCCATGTGGTGGGTCAACGAGCCGCAGCACTGCTCATCGGCCACCAGCACCACCTCGATGCCGTTGCGGGTCAGCATCCGGATCGCCGCCTGATTGATCCCGGGGGAAAGAACCTGCTGGGCGCAGCCCTGCAGCAGCGCGACGCGGCCGCGCTTTTGCCCTTCGGCGGGGAACACCCTGCCGCCGGAAGGCCCCGGCGCAGGCAATTGTCCCGGCGCAAGCGCGAGCATCGCACGCAGCCGGCCGAAGAAGGTCGGCGTGGTTTGGCCTTTGGGGGACGCCGGCAGCAGCGCCGCGAACGGCCGGGCCAGGCGGGCTGCGATCATGCTGACCCGGAACAAGCCGGGGCGCGGCAGGACATAGGCGAGGACGCCGCGCAGAAATCGCTCCGGCAGCGGCCTGGAATACTCTTCCTCGACCTTCACCCGCGCCTGATCGACAAGGTGCATGTAGTTCACGCCGGAGGGACAGGTGGTCATGCAGGCCAGGCACGACAGGCAACGGTCGATATGCTTGACCACCTCCTGCGTCGGCTTGCGGTCGTTCTCCAGCATGTCCTTGATCAAGTAGATTCGGCCGCGCGGACTATCGAGTTCGTCGCCAAGCAAAACGTAGGTCGGGCACGTCGCGGTGCAAAACCCGCAATGGACGCAGGCGCGCAGGATCTTGTCGGCTTCGCGAATATCGGGATTGGCAAGCTGGGCGAGGGAAAATTCGGTCTTCATGACGTCACCGGTTCCGGATCATGTGCGCACCATCCGGCCGCGATTGAGAATATTGCGAGGGTCGAAACTGGCTTTGACGCGCGTGTTCAGCGCCGCCACGCCGGCGTCCTGCGGATGGAAGACATCGACCGTATTGCGCACCTGATCGCTCGCGCGCAGCAGCGTGGCATGGCCGCCGATCGCGTTCAGCCGTTGCCGAAGCAACGTGGCGTGAGCATCGGCTGCCGGTGGCAGCGCCGCCCAGATCAGCCCGCCGCCCCAGTCGTAGATCACATCGCCGCCGGTCTCGCGGGCCAGCGCCTGACCGAACGCGCCGCCGGATGCCGGCGGGCAGACGATACGCCATACCGGCCACGCACCCAGCGGACCCGATGCTGCGAACGGCGTCACATCGCGAATGGACGCCCAGACCGATGCGGACGCCTCGTCCGCGACCATCTCGGCGGCCCCGAACGCTGCGAGCGCCCCGCTGACCGATCCCGCACGATGCGGCACCGAAGCCCCGATGCCTTCAAGCCGGATCAGGGTGACGGACTGCCGGGACTCGCCGAGACCGGACAACGCGCCGCCTGCCGCCCGGAAGATCGATGCGGGCAGATGCGCCACGCCGGACACGTCGTAGGGCGATCCGAGTGCTGTGGTCATGGCCCGGTTGGCCGCCACATCGTCGAGACCGCGCAGCACCAGCGTTCGCTCGGTTTCGGCCTTCGGCATCACCTTGAGCGTCACCTCGGTCATCACCGACAGCGTGCCCCACGATCCGGCGAGCAGCTTGCAGAGATCATAGCCGGTGACGTTCTTGACCACCTTGCCGCCGGTCTTGAACGAATCCCCGAAGCCCGAGACCGCATACGCCCCGAGCAGGTGGTCGCGCGCGCCGCCCGCCTTGATACGCCGCGGCCCGGCCAGACCCGCCGCGATCATGCCGCCGACCGTCCCCGCCCCGCGCGGCGTTCCCAGCAGCACCGAGGTGTCCATCGGATCGAATGCAAATTGCTGATTCTTGGAATCGATCAGCGACAGCAGGTCGGCCATCGGCGCCCCGGCCTGAACGGTGACGATCAACTCGTTCGGCTCGTAAGACGTCACTGCGTTCAAGGCGGACAGGTCGAGCAGCGCGTTGGTGGCCATCGGCAAACCGATGTTGCGCTTGCTGCCATGGCCGACAATCTCCAGCGGCTGGTCGTCGGCAAGCGTTGCGCGCACAGCCTCCTCGACATCCGCAGCATCGCGTACTTTCAACGTATCCACGCCACATCCTGTTTCGTTTGCATAATGACCCGATCCGGCACGCAGATCTTGCGATCCCCGGTCATGGCCTCAAAATCGCGGAATATCGGGGAAGGCCAGCTTGCCGCCGTGGACGTGAACCCGCCCCAATTCGGCGCAGCGATGCAGGGTCGGAAACACCTTGCCCGGATTGAGCAGCCCTTGCGTATCGAATGCGCATTTCAGCCGCTGCTGTTGCGCGAGATCGATGTCGCTGAACATCTCCGGCATCAGGTCACGCTTCTCGACCCCGACACCATGTTCGCCGGTCAGCACGCCGCCGAGCTTGACGCACAGCCGCAGGATGTCGGCACCGAAGGCCTCCGCCTTGTCCATCTCTTCGGCGATGTTGGCATCGTACAGAATCAGCGGATGGAGATTGCCGTCGCCGGCGTGAAACACATTGGCGACGCGTAGGCCGTACTTTTCCGACAGATCGCGAATCCCGGCCAGCGCCTCCGGCAGCTTGCCGCGCGGAATGGTGCCGTCCATGCAGAGATAATCCGGCGACAGCCGCCCCACCGCCGGGAACGCCGCCTTGCGGCCGGACCAGAACAGCAGCCGCTCCTGTTCGGAATTCGAGATCTGCAACGTGGTCGATCCACAGGCACGCGCGATCTTCTCGACCCGCTCGATCAGTTCGTCCACCTCGACGGCCGGTCCGTCGAGTTCGATAATCAGCAGCGCTTCGACGTCGAGCGGATAACCCGCATGGACGAACGCTTCGGCGGCCACGATGGCGTTCTTGTCCATCATTTCCATGCCGCCGGGAATAATCCCCGCACCGATGATATTGGCGACGCACTGGCCGGCGGCCTCGATCTCCGCGAAACCGACCATCAGCGCGCGCGCGGTTTCCGGCTTTTGCAGGATGCGCACCGTGACCTCGGTGACCACGCCGAGCAGGCCTTCCGAACCGGTGATAATGCCCATCACATCGTAGCCGTCGGTTTCCGGTGCCTTGCCGCCGATCCGCAGGATCTCGCCGGTAATCAGCACGAATTCGCAGCCCAGCACGTTGTTGGTGGTCATGCCGTATTTCAGGCTGTGAACGCCGCCGGAGTTTTCCGCGATATTGCCGCCGATTGAACAGGCGATCTGCGACGAGGGATCCGGCGCATAATAAAAACCCTCATGCGCCACCGCCTGACTGATGGCGAGGTTGGTGACGCCCGGCTCGACCACAGCGACACGGTTGTCGAAATCGATTTCGCGGACGCGCTTGAACTTACCCAGCCCCAGCAGCACGCCGTCGGCGAGCGGCAGCGAACCGCCGGACAGCGACGTGCCGGACCCGCGCGGCACCACCTTGATGCCGTTGTCGTGGCAGTATTTCAGAACCTGAGACACCTGCTCTGTGGTGTCGGGCAGCACCACGACCATCGGCGGCTGGCGATAGGCGGTCAGCGCGTCGGACTCGTAGGGCTGCATTTCCCGCGCGCTCGAAATCACGCCTTCGCCCGGTACGATTTTGCGCAAAGCCGCAACGATCTCGTCGCGGCGGCCAAGCACCGCCTGATCCGCTTCGGGCATCATGATGGACATACGCGCACTCCAAAAACCGGCGCGTCGTATCACGCCTTAACTGTCCTGATATATCAGCATGTCTTGCACGATTTGAACAGTTCCAAACCGGAATAGCGAACCCGAGTTCGCCGCATCTCAAATGCCCTGGAGACATTCGCATCCGAAAGGAAATGATTCAGGCCCGACGCGATCTAGCCGACCAGTGCGCCCAGTTCCCGCCGCACCGGCATCACCGGCATTACCGCCTGCACCACCAGACCGCGGGCACGTGCATCCAGCACGCCCACCGCGCGCAAAGCGAACAGCGTGATCGCCTGTACCGAGTCGCGCAGCTTGATGGGGTCGTCGAGATCGTCCGGCGCCAGTGGCCCC
>CALRLJ020000210.1:0-6710 GCA_943368635.1 Sediminibacterium ginsengisoli
GGAAGCCTCCGAACGGCGACGGGGATGGATCGCCGAGGTGAAGCAGGGCGGCTATCGCGCGGTGATGGACCGGTTGTTTGCGAATTTTGTGCATCCAGCGCTGGCGCGCGACGAGAGGCTGCACAGGATTGTCCTCGATATGGCCGACGATGTCGGTCCCGATGCCTTTGTCTGGCAGTTGGAGGCGATCATGACGCGGGCGGATTCACGCCCCACGCTGGCAACGATCAAATGCCCGACGCTGGTTCTGACCTGCGACACCGACAACATGGTTCCGATCGACGCATCGATCGAGATGGCGAACGGCATTGCCGGCGCGAAACTTGTGACGGTGCCGGATTGCGGTCACTTGCCGCAACTCGAGAAGCCGCAAGCCATGACCGATGCGCTGCTCGACTGGCTGGAGATGTAGTTCCATTGGTTGTGCGGCGGCGCAAAACGCCCTAAATCAACGCCAACCTGATTTGCCGAGGAAAATCCGATGCTGCGCGATGACATCAACAACGCCGTCAAGGACGCGATGCGAGCGAAGGACGAGCGCAAGCTTTCGACGCTGCGCATGGTCAACTCGACGCTGAAGAATTCCGACATCGAGGCGCGGGGGCAGGGCAAGCCGCCGCTGTCCGACGAGGACATTCTCGGTGTGCTGCAAAAAATGATCAAGCAGCGCCAGGAATCGGTCGAGCTTTACGACAAGGGCGGCCGTCCCGAACTCGCGGCTGGCGAGCGTGAGGAGATCGCGGTGATCTCGGCCTATCTGCCCAAGCAGATGTCCGAGGATGAAGTGAAGGCCGCCATCGCCGCCACCGTCACCGAGACCGGCGCTGCCAGCATGAAAGACATGGGCAAGGTGATCGCCGCATTGAGGGCGAAATACGCCGGCCAGATGGATTTCGGCAAAGCGAGCGGGCTGGTGAAGGCTGCGCTGGCGGGGTGATTGCCCCCTCTCCCACAAGGGGAGAGGATTGAGGTGCGTCGCGGGATTTTCAGTATGCTCACCGAAACCGATAATTACGACGACCTCTATCGCAACTTCCGCTGGGATATTCCCGCGTCCTTCAACATCGCGACCGCAGCATGCGACCGTCATGCTGACGGCAGCGGTAAGCTGGCGCTGATCTACACCGATGAACACGGCGGCACGCAGCGGCTGTCGTTCGACGAAATCAGCGCGCTATCGAAAAGCTTTGCCAATGTGCTGAAGGCCGACGGCCTCAAGCGCGGCGACCGCGTCGCGGTGTTCCTGTCGCAGTCGGTGGAATTGCCGATTGCGCATCTTGCGGCGTTCCGCTCCGGTCTGGTCTCCGTGCCGCTGTTCACGCTGTTCGGCGAAGATGCGCTGGAATTCCGGCTCACCAACAGCGGCGCGAAAGCCGTCATCACCGACGAAGGCGGCTGGGACAAGCTGTCGAAGATTCGCGACCGGCTGCCGCATCTGCAGGACATCTACGTCACCAGCGGCACGGTTCATGCGGGCGCAAAGCCGTTCTGGCAGGCCATCGAGGACGCTTCGGAAGATTTCACGACGGCCGATACCAGCGCCGACGATCCGGCGATTATCATCTACACCTCGGGCACAACCGGAAATCCCAAGGGCGCGCTGCATGCCCATCGCGTGCTGCTGGGTCATCTGCCGAATGTCGAGATGGCGCACGACTTTTTTCCGAAGCCAGGCGATCTGATGTGGACGCCGGCGGACTGGGCGTGGATCGGCGGGCTGTTCGACGCGCTGTTTCCGGCCTGGTATCACGGCGTGCCGATGCTCGGGCATCGCGCCAAGAAGTTCGAGCCGCAGGCGGCGATGCAATTGATGGCAGATCATGGCGTCCGCAATGTCTTCCTGCCGCCGACAGCGCTAAAGCTGATGCGGCAGGCGGACGTCAAACATTCCGGCGTCAAGCTGCGCAGCATTTTCAGCGGCGGCGAATCTCTTGGTGCCGAGCTGATCGAGTGGGTGCGCGCCACCTTCGGCGTCGATGTCCATGAGATTTACGGCCAGACCGAATGCAATCTGGTGCTTGCCAACAATTCGTCGCTGTTTCCGATTCGTCCGGGGTCGATGGGCAAGCCGACGCCGGGTTTCGATGTGCGCATTGTCAACGAGCAGGGCGAAGAGCAGCCGCGCAACGCGCGCGGCATCGTCGGCGTGCGTGTACCGAACCCGGTGACCATGATCGAGTATTGGAAAAATCCGGAAGCGACCGCGAAGAAATATGCCAGCGGGTTTTTACTGACCGGCGATCTCGGCGTGCAGGATGATGACGGTTATTTCTGGTATGTCAGCCGCGAGGACGACGTAATCACCAGCGCGGGCTACCGCATCGGCCCGGCGGAGATCGAGCACACCTTGATGAAGCATCCGGCGGTGGCGATGTCCGCCGTGGTCGGGATTCCCGATCCGATCCGCACCGAGGCGATCAAGGCATGGATCGTGCTGCGTCCCGGATTTGCGCCGAGCGATGAACTGGCCAAACAGATTCAGGATTTCGTCAAGGTGCAGCTCGCCGCCCACGAGTATCCGCGACACATTCAGTTCGCGGACACCTTGCCGATGACCGCCACCGGCAAGGTGCTGCGGCGTGAACTGCGGACGCTAGGTTAGCCCGGAATCTTGATTCCCAACTTCTTCAGCGCTTCCAGCATCCGCTTCGGCGGCTCCATCTTGATCGACAGCGGCTTGCCGGTTTCCAGCACACTCTTGAGGCCGGAGAGAATTGCGGGCCAGCCGGTGCGGCCACCGGAGAGAATGTCCTCGTCGATAGGCCGGTCATTGGCCTCGGTCATCGTCAGGCGGACAGCATCGCCGGTCTGTTCGATCTCGTAGGTGACCAGCGTTTCGCCGAGCGCCTCGACGAGGCCGGGCCAGTTGACATTGAAGGTGATGACCAGCTTGCGCGGCGGGTCATAGGCGATGACTTCACCACCGATATGGACAGATCCATCCGGCGCGCGAAGAACGAACGCGCCACCCACGCGTTCCTCGACCTCGACGCCGAAGCCCGAGAAATAATCCCTGCTGTACTCGGCTGAGGTCAGTGCTTCCCACACCTTCTCGGGTGTCGAGGCGATGTAGATGGTATAGATCAGCGAGGGCTTGAATTTTCCGGTATCCATCACACGCTCTCCGCGCTGCGCGCCATTTCGAAATCCAGCGGCTTGCCGGTTTCGAGAATGCTCTTGAGGCTGGAGAGGACGAGCGGCCAGCCTCCGGAAATGCTCGGCAATGTCTTGCTGTCTTCGGCAAAGCCCTGATGCATGACGGTGAGCTTGACGGAGGTGCCGTCCGGTTCGAGCGTGAAGGTGACGCGGGAGGGCTGCTCCTTGATCATCTCCGGATCGAAAACCGAAAGCCAGCTATAGACGAGCCGATGCGGCGGATCCGATTCGAGAATCACGCATTCGTTCACGACTTTGCCGCTCCGGTGCATCTGCATGGGAGAGCCGACCTTCCAGTCGGAATGCAGGCTGCAGCCGAACCAGTAGCTGAGTGTGAATTTTGTATCGGTCAGGGCGTGCCAGAGTTTCTCCGGTGTGGTCTTGATGTAGGTGGTGTAGACGAATTCCGGTTTACGCATCACGCTTCTCCAGTTGACGTTTCAGTTCGCTGAGCGCGGCGAGCTTGCCGCGCTCGAATTTCCTGATCCATCGGTCGCCGATCTCGTGGATCGGCACCGGGTTAAGGTAGTGGAGCTTCTCGCGGCCATGTTTCAGCGTGGTCACAAGATTGGCGTCTTCAAGAATCCCGAGATGTTTGGTCACGGCCTGCCGCGTCATGGCGAGGCCGTCGCAAAGCTCGAGCAACGTCTGCCCGTTGCGGGCGTGAAGCCGATCCAGCAACGAGCGTCGCGATGCATCCGCCAGTGCCTTGAAGACTTCATCCATAGCGATGATAATAGGCAACCAAAAGGTTGCATGTCAAGTGGCGTCCGAAATCATTTGCGCAGCGGTTGAACCGCTTGCTTTCGTGCGACGTCTCATTCTTTGATGCGCGCCTGTGCATCGGGGATTTTTCATGTCGCTTCAGGTCTATCTTGCTTATGTCGCCGCCTGCGTCGCACTCGCGATCCTGCCGGGTCCGATCGTCACGCTGGTGATCGCCAACGGGCTGCGCTACGGCACGCGCGCGGCGCTCACCAATATTGCCGGCGCGCAGGCAGGCCTTGTCATTATTATCGCGATCATCGCCGTCGGCCTGACATCGCTGATGGCGACGATGGGTTACTGGTTCGAATGGGTGCGGTTCGCCGGTGCGGCCTATCTGGTCTGGCTCGGCATCAAGCTGTTTCGCACGACCGGAGCGGTGTCGTCGGCGGATGCGCTGCCGCCGCCGCGTGGCGGATTCTTCCTTCAGGGATTTCTGGTTCTGTTGAGCAACCCGAAAGTGCTGGTGTTTTTCGGCGCCTTCATTCCGCAGTTCGTCGACATGAGCCGCGATCATCTTCCGCAGGTGGCGTTGCTCGGTATTACCTTCACGGTGATCGCAGCCCTGTCCGACGGTGCATACGCCCTGCTGGCGGGGCGCGCGGGCAAACTGCTCTCTGCGCGGCGGGTGCGTCTGGTGTCGCGCATTTCCGGCGGCTTCATGATCGGCGGCGGCATCTGGCTTGCCCTGACGCGTGCGAGGTAACGATGCTGCCGGATATTCCGTGGTTCGTTTATGCGATGCTGCTGGCCCCCGTCGGTCTCATCGTATTTGCCGCGATCTACAAATATCTGGAAGTCCGCGCCGCCAGCGACTGGCCGGGCGCGCCGGGAAAAGTCGTCGTCTCGAAATCCGAAGTGCGGAAAGTGAAGGTGATCGACAGCGACCGCGAGGCCGGGCATCGCTTCGAGGAGCGCAACTTCGCGAATATCACTTACGAATATTCGGTCGCCGGGCAGGCTTACCGCTGTAACCGCGTCAGCATCGGCGAGGATCGCGGAAACTTCGAGGTGGCCGAAACCATCGCGCGCTATCCCGTCGGCAAGGCCGTGACCGTCTATTACAATCCGAACAAGCGCGGCGAAGCGGTGCTGGAGCGCGACATGCCGCAAGGCCTATGGGGTTGCATCGGCTGGATGGTCGTGATCGCGGTGGTGCTGGTGTTCGGCTCCGCAATCGGCCTGCACAAGGTCACTGATTTCCTCTCGACGAAACTTGCAAAGCCCGAAATGTCCGGCATGACCGTGGCGCTGAGTGTATTCGGCGCGGCGATCGCGCTGTTCGCGTTGGCGTTCCATCGTCAGGCGGCCGTCGCCAAAAGATGGCCGGTGGTCCAGGGCAGAATCAAGACATCCGGTCTTGAGGAATTTCGCGCGGCGCCCGAGGAGGGACGCTCATACGGCACGACCCAATTCCAGTCGAAGGTGTCGTATTCCTACCGCTACAACAATATCGACTATTCCAGTTCGCAAGCGTCCTACGGCGGGCAGGTCTCATCCACCTCGCGCTGGATGATGGAGCGGGTTGCGAAAAAGTATCCCAACGGCAAGATCGTCGATGTGTACGTCAATCCGCAAAATCCGTCGCAGGGCGTGCTGGAGCCGCGTACATCCGGCGTCTGGATTCTCTGGCTGTCTGCATTCGCGATCTGGGGCATCGCCTACTACGCCGCAGTCAAGGGTTAGCGCGTCACTCGGCGGGCATCAGCTTGCTGGCGTGCAGGGTCTCTTCGATCTCGCGCAGGATGCGCGCTAGCCGCTCCGCCCATTGATGCTCACCGGACTGGTCGCTAATCAGATCCTGCCGGATCTCGATTCCGGTATTCATCAGGCCGCGCTTCTCAGCATGAACCGGAATGGTGTAGTCGGTCGCATCGCTGACCGCATACGGCTCATTGTCGCCGACTACGAGATCGCCTTCCTTGCGCAGCATGTCGCGCAACAGGTGCGGCAGCCTTTGGTCGCGATTGTACAGCGTGCCGATGTGCCATGGCCGGGCGATTCCGGCATAGACCGGCGTGAACGAGTGCAGCGACACCAGAATGGTCGGTAGCCCCTGTGCCTTGCGTTGATCCAACGCTTGCGCGATCCGCGCATGATAGGGGGCGAACACCGCCTGCTGGCGTGCCGTCACCTGCTCATGGTTCAGCCCGCCGTTGCCGGGAATTTCCGTCGCCTCGCTGATTAGCGGGATCGAACCGGGACTGTCGAACGGCCGGTTGCAGTCGATCACCAGGCGCGAATAGCGCTGGGCGATCAGATGGACACCCATCTCGTGCGCAAGCTGCGTCGCAACGCCTGCGATCCCGATGTCCCAGGCGATATGTCGTTCCATTTCGCTGGCAGCGACGCCGAGGTCGCCCAGCGCGCGCGGGACCAGCCGTCCATAGTGGTCGCAGGTGAAGAAGAACGGCGACTGGCTGCCCGCATTTTCCTCGATCACCGGCGGAACTTCGTCACGCCCAAGGAGTCGTAAAGTGTCGGCGGGGTCAGGCAGGCTCATTTTGCGTTCATTGCCTATCACAGCGCCATCCAAGCCCAACAATTAGCCGGAAATGCAGCAGAAATAGCATGTACGATTCGCAGATCAATTCAACCGGCCTGAATGACACGATGCCCCTGCTGACGATTCATCACAAGACCGAGTATCGTTACGACCGCCCGGTGGCGTTCGGCGAGCATCGGGTCATGCTGCGGCCGCGCGATGGCCACGACATTCATGTGCTGTCGGAACGGCTCGATATTTCGCCGCAACCCTCTTCGCTGCGCCGGATCCATGATGTGTTCGG
>CALRLJ020000211.1:0-6654 GCA_943368635.1 Sediminibacterium ginsengisoli
GGTCTCGTTGTCATTATGCCGAGACGCGGGATCATGGTCTCGGAAATCAATCTACGGCTGCAACTGCGGCTGCTCGAAGTCCGCCGCGAACTGGAGCGCTTGATGGCGAGGCTGGCAGCCGAACGCGCCACCCTGGAAGAGCGTCAGGAATTCGGTGAAATCGCGAAAGGAATGCTCAGGGCCGCAGCACAGGCCGACGACATCGAATTCATGCGCCTGGATCAGCGATTTAATCTGCTGATTGCGACGACAGCCCGCAACGAGTTTGCCCGGCGCTCAATGGGACTCATGAACGCCCTCTCCCGCCGCTTCTGGTACCAGCACTATCAGGAGGTCGCCGATCTGCCATTGGCTGCCAAGCTGCATGCCGCGGTCGCCGAGGCTGTGGCGACGAAGAAGCCCAAGCTTGCCGCATCCGCTTCGGACAAGCTGATAGACTATATCGAGGATTTCGCGCGCAAGACGCTCGACACTTGAATAGCCGATCCTCCGAGGACGGCATCCCAGCAACAGTCATGTCGCAACTCAAATCATCGATTTAGTCGAATATCACGACACTCCGAATAGTCTCACCGCGCTTCAACGCATCGAAGCCCGCGTTGATCTCGTTGAGAGAAATGCGCTGTGAAATCAAGCCATCCAACATCAACGATCCATCCAGATAGGCTTGTGCCAGCAACGGAAAATCGCGTCGCGGGCGCGCATTTCCGTAACTGACGCGGCGGATTTTCTTTTCTTGCATCAACGATCCCCAGCGAAACGAAATATCCTGCTGCACATCGATCTTGCCCAGCCAGATCACGTGACCGCCCGGCCGCACCGCCTCGGTCGTCGCGCGAAACGCCGCAGGACTTCCAGCAGATTCAATAACAACATCGACACCGCGCCCTCGGGTCGCATTCTTCGCAGCTGCGACCGGATCGTCCGTCGATGCATTGATAGTGTCAGTTGCACCCATTGTTGTCGCAAGCGCGAGCTTTGCCGCATCGAGATCTACGGCAATGATCGTACCCGCTCCCGCCAGACGGGCGCCTTGCACCGCTGCCAATCCAACCGCACCACAGCCGATCACCATCACCGTATCGCCGTGCGCGATTGCGCCGAGATTGAGCGCGGCCCCAACGCCCGTCATCACACCGCAGCCGATCAGACAGGCCCGATCGAAAGGAATGTCCTTCGACACCGTTATGGCTTGCTGATCGGGCACAATGCAATATTCGCCAAACGATCCCAGAAACATCAGTTGCTGGAGATCGCGACCATCAGGCAGCATTCCCCTGCTCTCACCATCGAAGGATCGCGCCTTGGGGCCCTCGCCAAGATACTCATCGCACAAGATCGGCAGATCCCGATCGCAATAGAAGCAATGGCCGCAATGCGGATTCCACGACAGGATAACGTGGTCGCCCTTCTTGACCCCTCGCGCGGCCGATCCAACCTCTTCAACGACACCTGCCGCTTCGTGACCGAGCACGATCGGCATCGGAAAGCGCAGCGACCCCTCAATCACCTCAAGATCCGTATGGCACAGCCCTGCTGCGCGGACACGGACAAGAACATCTGTCGGTTTCAACGCGGATGCAATCACCGTCTCAATCACAAGCGGCGTTTTCGGGGCGTGGAGAACAGCCGCGCGATATTGCAGCGGCATCTACGCGACCGCCTTGCCGGGATTTCGGTTGCCCAGCGCCGTCAGTGCAGCAGCGATATCCGCCGACGTCATTTCCCACTCATTGCCGAAGTTCGCGACCACCTCCCGCATGAAGGGATCGGTCATTTCCTTGGCAGTACCGGCATCGCTGAGATGCTCAACCAGTATAGCGAGCGCCAGCTGCCGCGGCTCCGGTCCCTCATAACTCCATTCGAAGCCGTTCTTGGTGAATTCCGCGACATCTGTGCGTGGATTCAGTGGCGCGCCATCGACACTCACTTTTACGCCATCGATTGTCCTGTCACCAACATACCGCTTCATATAACTCTCCTCGTTCACACTTAGGCTGACGCTTGGCTAATGCACCGCTTCGATCTCGCCCGCGATCACACGCATGACATCGCGGTCCCGATGCGCCTCCGCCAGTGAGCCGGAAAACATCAGTTCGCCGCGCTCAAGTACGTAAAGACGATCGACATAATCGGGAATGTGATGAACATTCGATTCTGCCATCAGGACGCCTTTGCCCATGGCGCGTATCGACGCGACGCCTTCGGCGATCAGCGGAATGATGGCCGGCGACAGCCCTTCGAACGGCTCATCCAGCAACAGAAGTTTCGGATCGAGCGTCAGCGCACGGGCGATCGACACCATCTTGCGCTCGCCGCCCGATAACTGCGCGCCGCCGCGCGCCAAATACTGCCGTAACTTCGGGAAGACCGCATAGGCTTCCTCAACACGCTCCTTCGCGGGACGTCCCGTCGGCCTCGTCCATGTCGAGAGTTCGATGTTCTCCGCCACCGTCAAATCGGCATAAACTTCAGACTCCTCCGGCGAGAAGCCAATGCCGCGCTGCGCGATCTTCCAGGTCGGAAGTTTCGTCAGGTCAGAACCGTCAAAGCTGATCTCGCCAGACAGCGGGCGTCGATAACCCATGATGCTGCGAAACGTCGTTGTCTTGCCAGCTCCGTTACGGCCAACGAGACATACGAGCTCCCCCGCCGCAACCGACAAACTGATTCCGTTCAGGATGCGACTGCCCTGAATATCCACTTTCACGTTGGAGAGCTTGAGCATCAGGACGCCCTCTTTATGGCCGGCGGACGGGTTCCCACAACCGCTGAGATCATTGCGGGATCGGCAAAGAACTGATCGGGCGGCATGTCGGCCAGTACCCTGCCTTCCTGCAACGCGACAATCCGGTGCGAATAACGCGCCACAAGATCCATATCGTGCTCAACCTGAACGATAGCACGTACACCCGCCGCCTTGGCCGCGGTGACGAGTACTTCCATGATGGCATGCTTGTCGCCTGTGGAGACGCCGCTGGTCGGCTCATCGAGCAGGATGACCTTGGGGTTGAGTGCAAAAGCGCTGGCAATGTCCAACAGCTTCTTCTCGCCCTGCGACAGGGTCGATGCCACGACATCCAGTTTACCCCGGAGACCAAGAACTTCCGCCACACGGACCACATCCGTCTGAAGTTCATGGTCTTTCAACAGCGAACGAAACGGATTCGAGACTCGCTGCAACCGCGAGGCAACGGCAACCGCCAAAGTTTCGCGGACCGTCAGCGCCGGAAAGATGTTTACAAGCTGGAAGGCTCGCGACATCCCACGCCGGGCCAATTCAACGGGGCCAACCCCTGCAATGTCCTGGCCGAGAAAGCGGACTTCGCCCAGCGTCGGTCGCAGAAGACCGGTGACCACATTGACGAGCGTGGTTTTACCAGCACCGTTTGGTCCTACGATCGAGACAAATTCGCCATCGTCGACATGAAACGATACATCCTGGAGCGCCCTATATGCCCCGTAATGCTTGGAGACGCCAATCGTCTCGAATAGCCGCATGCCAACGGCCGGGCTTTCACCATCCTGTTGCATCACTTGTCTCCTTTCTTGCGGGAGAAGAGCATTTCGACGGCGCCCGACAGACCTTGCGGCAGGAAGATCACAAGCAACACCAGCACCCCGCCCATCACGAAACGCCAGTATTGAGTGATGGCCATCACAAAGTCCTGCAACAGCACGAATGCCAACGCTCCGACGGCCGGACCGACGAACGTTCCGCTCCCGCCGAGCACAGCCATGAACACCAGGTTGCCCGAGTGGGTCCAGTAAGCCAGTTCAGGATCGGCAAGGCCCGTTGTAATGGCAAGAATGGTCCCGCCGATACCGCCGTAGACAGCCGAAATGACGAATGCAGCAAGACGCATACGGAAAATCCGCACGCCAACATAGGCAGCCTTGCCGGCATTCTCGCGGATCGCCTTCAGATGCAGTCCGAACGGCGATTGAGTGATGCGCCACATGACCGCTCCCAACACAGCCAGCAGCGCCAGCACGTAGTAATAGAATGGTCCGGTAAGAAACGCAGTCTTGCCTCCACTCCATTCCATGCCAAGCAGCAGCGGACGCAACACACGCATTCCCTGATCGCCTCCGGTGACGCTGTAGAATTTGAACAGGAAGGAATGAAATAGCATGCCAAAGGCAAGCGTCAGCATGCCGAAGAAGATTCGCGTGTAGCGCACGCACAGTATTCCGATGACAAGCGCAACCAAAGCTGAAACGACTGCACTGGTCAGGACAATCAGTTCGAAACTCAACATGCCGAATTTGGATGTCAGCGTCGAAGCGGTGTAGGCCCCGACACCGAGAAAGAGAGCGTGTCCGAACGATAGCAATCCCGTCGTCCCAAACAGGAGATTGAAGCCAAACAACGCGATGGCATAGGCAAAGAACGGCACCAGCAACAGAAGCGTATAGGGCGAAGCAATCAACGGCATCAGACCCATCAGCGCAGCCAAGCCGAGGAATATCCAGACCCCTTTTACGCGCGGCAATGGGCGCCGCGCCGGCGTGGTCAGTGACATATCGAGAGATTGCTCACTCATGCCGTCACCTTGCCAAACAGCCCTGCAGGCCTGAGAATGAGCGCCGCGACAACGACCAGATAAACGGACAACAGTTCCATCTCTGGCATAATCGAAATCGACGCAGCCCGCATCAGGCCGACGATCAGCGCGCCGACAAGCGCACCACGCATGCTGCCCAAACCGCCGATAACCACGACAGCGAAAGCCTCTACCACCAGTTCAACGGCCATATCGAGCGAAGCCGCGCTCGACGGAACCACCAGCGCACCGCCAACGGTGCCAAGCATGCAGCCCACCGTGAAAACGAGCGCGAAGATTTTCGAGGCGTTAACGCCTAAACCTTCCGCCATGTCGCGATTCTCGGCTGTCGCACGCACGATGCGGCCGGTCTTGGTGCGCTGGAGAAACAACCCGAGCGCGACCGCAATGCCGATGCTAGCCGCGATAACAAGCAGATTGTAAGTCGGCACCTGCACACCCATCACATGCGCAGAGCCGTAAGTCATGTAGGCATTGTCCATGGTGCGTGGCGTCGCGCCCCAAGTGAACCGGAAGACGTCCTGAAACATCAGCAACAGGCCGAAAGTAAGCAGAAGCTGATAGCTCTCGTCCCGGCGATAGACCGTACGCAGCACGCGTTCGATCGGCAGTCCGACAAGGCCGATAGCGAGTCCCGCCAGAATCAGGACGGGAAAGAACATCATCGGCGGGAGCCCGAACTTCATGGCGACAGCGACCGCCGTGATCCCGAAATAGGCCCCCAAGGCATAGAAGGAGCCGCACGCGAGATTGACGATCTGCTGCACGCCGAACACGAGCTGGAGTCCCGCCGCCACCAGAAACAGGATGGCGGCATGAAACGTCCCGCCGAGGACAATATCGACGAGTGAGGTCATTGTTCAGACCGGCAGCTTGGCGGTCTTGATCCACTCCCAGAAATCCGCGCCGGGCGGCTTCTGCAGTTGATCTGCCTGGAATGTATCGACCGAGGCCAGCGTCGGGAAATCGTACTTGTTGTTGTTGGTCGACGGTCCCTGATAGAACACTTGCTCCGCGATCTTGTCCTTGCGGAATCGGCCCTTGCCGCCAAGGCTTTCGACCTCGAGGCCGGGCATCGCTTCGGCGACCATATCCGGCGTAGGCCATTTCTTGGCGGCCTTTTGCGCGGCTTCGACCCCGGCTTTGTAGCTAGCAAGCGCGAAATAGGCACGATCTGCTTCCCAGTGCGGCGCCTCCTTGTACTTGTCCATGTAGTCCTGAACGAACGCCTTCTGGAGCGGCGACGCTTGAGGATGATCGAAATAGAGCGTGTTGTGTCCGAAGATAACACCTTCGGGCATGAATTCCTTTTTGAGCTGGTTGAGCTGCCAGCCCGCAGCCGGCAGCACAACCTTCACACCATCGAACAGACCGGCCGCCGCACCTTGCTTCATGAATACCGGCAGGTCGGCGAACAGCATGGAAGAGAAAATCAAATCCGGCTTCGCCGCTTTCAGCGCGGCGATATGGGATGTCAGATCCAGCGTGCCCACCTTCGGCCACTGCTCCGCAACGAATTCGGCCTCGACACCGTAACGTGCGAGAATCTGCCGGAAGGCTTCCCAGTTGTTGCGGCCGTAGGAATAGTCAGGATTGATCCCTGCTACGCGCTTGAACTTGCCCTTGAAATGCTTCACCGCGAGCAGCGACGCCATCACCGCCTCGCACTCATTGTCTGTCGAGCGAAATACGTAACGCGATTTGGGCATCACTTCCTTGACGCCGTCTTGCGTGGTGCCGTCCCACATCACCAGAAGGGACTGCTCCTCCTCCGCGATTGGAGCAACGCCAAGGCTGACGCCCGTCGAAATCAAGCCATGAACGGCTTCGACCTTTTCCTGCAAGATCAGGCGGCGGAAACGCTCGATCGTATCCTTGGGATTCGTTTCTTCCTCGATCACAAGTTCAAATTTGCGGCCGGCTATGCCGCCCTCTTTGTTCATGCGCTCCGCAGCCCATTGAACGGCGCGGATGCCGCATTCGCCTGCCGTACCGGCGACACCGGAGCGCGGAGCGAGAATACCGATTTTGAAAGGCTTATCCTGTGCGATGGCCGGAGCAAACAACTGCGGCGCCGCAGCGGCGG
>CALRLJ020000212.1:0-6628 GCA_943368635.1 Sediminibacterium ginsengisoli
CCGGCGCACCCGCCTTCGGCGAATACAGCACGAAACAATCGCCGCCGACGCCGGTCATCTGCGGTTCGACCACGCCCTGCAGCGCGACCGCGGCGATGGCAGCATCCATCGCGTTGCCGCCGGCTTTGAGAATCTCAAGCGCTGCAAGCGTCGCCTGCGGGTGCGAGGTCGCGGCCATGCCGCGTTCTCCCACTGCAATGGAGCGGGACGGCGAGATGAAATTGCGCATTCAGGGAAACCTTCAAGGATGGGTGCTCGTTTTAGGCCGACTTGGCCTGCCGATCCACCCCTCGCCGGGAATGTGACGCATGCCTATCTCGCGGCGCGTTTGGTGCGTCCGAGTTTGTCGGCGAGAAAGTCCGCGAGTACCTCCACGCGTGCCGGACGCGGACCTCCGGGTGGCATCACCAGATGCACGGCGCCTTCAGGCTGGTTCCAGTCCTTGAGAAGAACTTCCAGTTGTCCTGCCGCGATGGCATCGCCGACAATGAAGTCCGGAAGATCCGCGATGCCGAGCCCGGCCAGCAGTGCAGGCATAGTCGCCTCGCCGTTGTTGACGCGCAACTGCCCGGATGGCCGCACCGTCGCCTGTTCGCCCGCCGCATTGACGTAGTGCCAGACACCCGGCGTCGAGAGATAGGCGTAGCCGAAGCATTTGTGCTGGGCGAGATGCATCGGGTGCGTCGGCCTCCCGTGTTTCTTCAGATAGGCAGACGTTGCCACCGTGTAGCGCCGCATGCCGCAGAGACGGCGCGCCACCAGCGATGAATCCGGCAAGCGCGCGATGCGGATGCCCACATCGAAGCCCTCGCCGATCAGATCGACCATGGCATCGCTCAGATGCAGGTCGATGGACACCTCGGGATAGGCGGCGAGGAATTCCGGCAGCAGCGGCGCCACGACCCTGACGCCAAAGGTCATCGGCACCGCGAAGCGCACCAGCCCGCGCGGCACGGACGATTGCGCCAGCGCCTCGCTCTCGGCCGCCTCGCCATCCATCAAAAGCCGGGTCGCGCGCTCCGATAATTTCTGACCGGCATCGGTCAATGCCAGTTGCCGCGAGGTGCGGTTGAACAGCCGCGCGCCGAGCCGCTCTTCGAGACGGCTGACGGCCTTCGACACTGTAGCTTTAGATAGCGCCAGTTCGGCCGCAGCCCCCGCAAATGTCCGCATTTCCACGACTTTGGCGAAGATCGCGAGTGCCTCGAAGTCCGGGAGTTTGGACATGGTGGCAATCCCTCAAGGTCAATAATGGAAACAATAAGTTTCAATAGTTTCTATTTATGCACCAGCCTGGAGCGCTTATCCATAGCCCATCGAGAGGCGAACTTACGGAAACCTCACCGTCGGCCGCCTCAAGCACATTCAATGAAGGAAAATCCCATGATCGAACTTCGCCCTTTCAACAAGCTCGGCAGCGCAGATCACGGCTGGCTCAAGGCCAGGCATCACTTCTCGTTCGGCAGCTACCATAACCCTGCCAACATAAGCCATGGCAGTCTGCGGGTCTGGAACGACGACGAGATCGCGCCCAACACCGGTTTCCCTGCGCATCCCCATGCCAACATGGAAATCATCACCTTCGTTCGCGAAGGCGCGATCACCCATCAGGACTCGCTCGGCAACGAGGGACGCACTGAAGCCGGCGACGTGCAGGTGATGAGTGCGGGTTCAGGCATCCGACACTCGGAATACAATCTTGAGCCGGTGACGACCAAGATCTTCCAGATCTGGATCGTGCCGACACAGGAAGGTGGACAGCCGACCTGGGGCGCGAAGCCGTTTCCCAAGGCCGACCGCTCCGGCAAGTTCGTCACCATCGCCAGCGGCTTCAAGGCCGACAACGATGCGCTGCCGATCCGCGCCGATGCACGAGTGCTGGCGACCACGCTGAAAGCCGGCGAGACCGCCGAATATGCTCTGGGCGAGAAGCGCTACGGCTATCTCGTGCCGGCCAGCGGCAGCATCGAGGTGAACGGCGTGCGCGCCAACACCCGCGATGGCATCGCCGTCCAGAAAGAAGCGTCGGTGAAGATCACCGCGCTCGAAGACACCGAACTCGTGCTGGTGGATGCGGCGTAAGCCGCATCCGTTCACGCGCCGTCCCACCCAACTCTGCAAACTGAAGGAGGCCATCATGGCCAAGGTTCTTGTTCTTTATTATTCGGCTTACGGACACATCGAAGCGATGGCGAACGCCGTCGCGGAAGGCGCACGCGAAACCGGTGCGACCGTCGACATCAAGCGCGTTCCTGAACTCGTTCCGCTGGATGTCGCCAAGGCGTCGTACTACAAGGTCGATCAAACCGCACCCATCGCCAAGATCGAGGATCTGGCGAACTACGACGCGATCATCGTCGGCACCGGAACACGCTTCGGCCGCATCACCTCGCAGATGGCAAACTTCCTCGATCAGGCCGGTGGCCTGTGGGCGAAGGGCGCACTGCACGGCAAGGTCGGCGGTGCATTTACATCGTCCGCCACGCAACACGGCGGCCAGGAGACCACGCTGTTCTCGGTCATCACCAACCTGCTGCACTTCGGCATGGTTGTGGTCGGCCTGAACTACGGCTTCGCAGGCCAGATGGGCGTCAAGGACGTCACCGGCGGCTCGCCGTACGGCGCGACCACCATCACCGACGGCGACGGCAGCCGCCAGCCGAGCCAGAATGAGCTCGACGGCGCGCGCTATCAGGGCCGCACCATCGCGGAAACTGCGAAGAAGCTGCACGGCTAAACGACGGACGGCGGCGCTGGCACTGGTGGAGTGGATTTGACATTCGCGGCCCATCCGGTTGCGAGTTCAAAGCGAATGTCAAATCCTAAGCTCCACCAGAAACTTGTCATTGCTAGTGGTCCTTTGATTCTAACATTCGCAAGAATGCCTGCTGAAACGGGATGCGAATGTTAGAATCGGACCACTAGCGCCGCCGGTCGCGTGAAATGCGACGAAAGGCGGTCGCGCAAATGCCACGAGAACGAACTAGGGTCCGGGTGCCGGGTTTGTTGAATTCTTTCGAGTGAGGGATACTTCCGATGCCAACCATCAAAGTCAAAGACGGCACCGAAATCTTTTACAAGGATTGGGGCACCGGTCAGCCGATCGTATTCAGCCATGGCTGGCCGCTCTCGGCGGATGATTGGGATGCGCAGATGCTTTTCTTCTTAAGCAAAGGCTTCCGCGTCATCGCCCACGACCGGCGCGGTCACGGCCGCTCCAGCCAGACCGGCAACGGCCACGACATGGATCATTACGCCGACGACCTTGCGGCGCTGACCGCGCATCTCGATCTGAAGAACGCCGTGCATGTCGGCCACTCGACCGGCGGCGGCGAGGTTGCACACTACATCGCGCGTCACGGCGAAAGCCGGGTCGCGAAAGGCGTTCTCATCAACGCCGTGCCGCCGATCATGGTCAAGACCGCCAGCAACCCCGGCGGCCTTCCCAAAGAAGTCTTCGACGGATTGCAGGCGCAGCTTGCCGCCAACCGCGCACAGTTCTACCGCGATCTTCCATCGGGGCCATTCTACGGATTCAATCGTCCGGGCGCGAAACCGTCGGAAGGCATCATTCAGAACTGGTGGCGTCAGGGCATGATGGGCGGCGCCAAGGCACATTACGACGGCATCGTCGCGTTCTCGCAGACCGACTTCACCGAAGACCTCAAGAAAATCACCGTGCCCGTGCTGGTGATGCATGGCGACGACGACCAGATCGTGCCCTACGCCGATTCAGGGCCGCTGTCCGCCAAGCTGCTGAAAAACGGCACGCTGAAAACCTACAAGGGCTTTCCGCACGGCATGCCCACCACGGAAGCCGAAACGATCAACAACGATCTGCTGGCCTTTATCAAAAGCTGACAGGCAGCAACACTCTAGGCGAAAGGCCCGCGCGATGAGCGGGCCTTTTTGTTTTGAAACGTGACGGAACCACGGCCAAATCCGTTTGTTGTCGGTCCATCATACCCCGGAGAACATGACGATGGACAAGGATCGGATCACAGGCGCTGCGAAAGACGCCGCTGGCAAAGTCGAAGGTGCTTTCGGCCGCGCAACCGGCGACGCATCAACGGAAGCCTCGGGGCGAGCGCGCGAAGCCGCTGGAACCGTGCAGAATCTTTACGGTCAGGCGAAAGACGCCGCGCGTGACATCGGCGATGCGGCAAGCGATTACGCCAAGGATGCGCTCGATACAGGCAGCGATATGTATCGCGGTGGCAACAAGGCGGTAGCGTCCGCCGTTCGCGAGCAACCGCTCGGCGCGCTGCTCGTCGCAGGCGCGGTCGGGTTTGCGCTCGCATTGATGCTAAACCGGCAGCCGCGGCGGCGGAACTTTCGGGATTACTACCGGTAAGCCTTCGGCCTCAACATGATCGAGGGGAAAGTTGCTTACCCAATGGCTATTTGCCCAAGTGCCGGCGCACGGCGGCAACGGATGGCCCGACTTCATCGATCGCCGCAGCGAGATCCTGCGGCGAAACGCTGAGGCGATAAGCCCAGTATCCGGTGGCGGCGTCATCCGTCGTGTCGATCACAGGTGCGGGACGCACACCGGTATTCGACGACAGTACGGACGCGACTGTCACAAGATTAAGCATGCGTCAAAATACCACGAGAGGGTTTTCTTCGCACGCGGACGCGGCTCTCAGCGTTAATGAAGATGAAATTTTACAGTGACACTCGAATGAGGCCCGCGATTTGCGGGCTTTTGCGTCAATTCTGCTGCTATAATCGGTTCCTGTCGCATCGCTCGAGGCATGACATTGGCCCAACCGTTCGTCGTCTCCATTCCGCACAAGCTGGGGAAAGAAGAAGCAGCCCGCCGCCTGAAGGCCGGACTCGGCAGCGTTCGCTCGGAATACGGAAAGATTCTTCAGATCGACGAAGAAATCTGGAGCGGCGACCGCCTCGCGTTCCAATTGACTGCATTGAAACAGCGGGTCAGCGGCGCAATCCAGGTCGCTGACGATCACGTCAAACTCGAAGTGATGCTGCCCTGGCTGCTCGCTGGTCTTGCGCATGGCGTGCAGGCGACGATCCGGTCACGCGCCACACGCATGCTTGAGAAAAAGACAACAGACGTCTGACAACAAAAGGTCCGGCATCGCGGCCGGACCTCGTTTCCATTTGATGTCGCGGGAATCAACAACCGCTATCCGCTATTGGCTTTCAGCTTCAGCCACGTCGTGTGAACGTTCTCTTTAACCTGCCCCCACTCGCTGGCGGCAACATCCCAGTTCACGATC
The DNA here is from genome assembly GCA_943368635.1 of Sediminibacterium ginsengisoli. GTDB lineage: Bacteria > Pseudomonadota > Alphaproteobacteria > Rhizobiales > Xanthobacteraceae > Afipia. The sequence goes on from CALRLJ020000212.1 coordinate 5,247, forward strand.
TGACGTGACGTTCCGGCAGACGTGCCGCTCGCGACCGTCGATGTCGCCATCGAGTCATGAATGTAGACCACCCCAATGGTCAGCAGGCAGCCAAGCACCATTCCCATAAATGTTCGCATGTGATCGTCCTCCGACACATGCAACGCGGCTGGCCCCTGAGAGTTCCACACGAAACGATCCGAGCGTCCCCGTATTCCCGGTAGAAGCGCTACGAAATCCAGTACCCATCACCAGCAGAAAGAACAGAACCGATCGCTCTGCGGATTCAGGAAACGATAGACCAGCGAGACCCGGTAGGCCTCGTTCACGATCTCATGCTTGGCGGCGGCCATGGCAAAGCCGTTGGTCGTAACATTCCCAATCGTTCCGCCAAAACCCGCTCCCCCAATCGGAGCATGACTCCATGAGTAGGTGTCGCGCAGATATTCGCCGCGGATGGACAGATCATCCGTCGCCTTGAATTCGAACCCGCCGCCGATGGTGTTTCCGATCAGGTTCTCGGGCGCGAAGTTCCGCGTGACCGTCGCAGCTCCGACCAGCGGCGCGCTCGGGGAGGATATGACCACACCGCCAGAGCTCGCTCCAAGACTGCCTGAAACCACGCCGTAGGATTTTCCGATGCTGAAGAAACCGGACAACTGAGGGGTGATGACGAAACCAGCCATCAGACGAAGATGATTTTGGGTCTCAACAGACAGATTTCCCGCCATCGTGAAGCCAACGCAATCGGTAGCAGTCGCGAAGACATAGCATGTCATGTTGCCGCCCGACGCGCTTCCGAATTGCCCGGGACTTTTCCCGCTCACGAGGCTGGATAGCGAGTTGTATTCGAAGTCACCTTCGACACCGAGCCAGAACCTGTGTAGTTGCGCACGATAGCCAAGGAGAAGGTGATCGCCGGTGCGATCCATCTTCCGCGCAAACCCCTCGCGCCGGGACACGTCGAGGCCCGGTGTTGTAATGTCATCGATTGTCAGCGTCATGCCGCTTTCCTGGCTGACCCTGTAATTGTTCTGGGTAATGCCGCCGCCGGCATAGAAGCCAGCCCAGGTGTTGGCGTAAAGCGCGGGATCGGTTGAAAACGACCGCCAGTTGATAGCAGCGCTCGTGGACGGTGAAACATCGGGATCGAAGCGATAGATCAGCGACGCACGAATGGTCTCGTTGCTGATCTTCACTTTCTCGCTCGGCGACGTCATCGTCACGACGTTGCCGTTGACGTTGGCCTGGACGACGGCGCCGCTTGTCACGACATCGTTGTAGGTATCCTTCAGATATTCGAGTCTGGCGATGAGGTTCTCGCTGGCTTTCACCTGAATGCCGCCGCCGATGGACCTGCCGACCAGGGATTTGTCCGGCGTCAGCGAATTTCCCGATACAAG
>CALRLJ020000213.1:0-6510 GCA_943368635.1 Sediminibacterium ginsengisoli
GCCGAACTGCTCCATCTCCGCAACGGCTGCGGGGAAATCGATCAGCTTGGACAGACCGCTGCCCCAGAACGGAAATGTCAGGGCGATGCGCGCCAGCAGCATAAAATAAGGCCAGTCGAGAATGCGGGCGATAAATGTCGGCATGGGATTGTCCTTCGGACTTAATCAGTAAAACAGCCCGTCAGGTGACCTGACGGGCTGCGAAAGAATTCGGTTCGCGGCTTGATTTTCTGAGCGCGCCTTAGCGGGGCGCCAGAACCATCACAACCTGCCGGCCCTCGAACCGCGCGTCCTGTTCGACCTTTGCGACGTCGGCGACGGCGGCCTTCACCTTGTCGAGCAGCTTGGTGCCGATCTCCTGGTGCGCCATTTCACGGCCGCGATAGCGTAGCGTGATCTTGACCTTGTCGCCTTCTTCGAAGAACCGCAGCATCGCCCGCATCTTCACGTCGTAATCGTGATCGTCGATCATCGGGCGGAGCTTGATCTCCTTGATCTCGACGACCTTCTGCTTCTTGCGGGCTTCGGCGGCCTTCTTCTGCGCCGAATACTTGAACTTCCCGTAGTCCATGATCTTGCAGACGGGGGGATTGTTGTTCGGCGAAATCTCAACGAGATCCATGCCGGCTTCCATCGCCATCTTGACCGCGATCGCCGTTTCAACGGTGCCGTGGTTGAGGCCCGTCTGGTCGATCAGCTGAATGGTGAGATTGCGGATTTCATCGTTGGTGCGCGGCCCGTCTTTTGCGGCGACGGGTGGGGCTCTGTTAGGACGGCGAATGGGTAAATCTCCGGTGTTGTGAACGAAGTAATCAGTTTGAAGGATTAAGGCCCACCGGGCAAGCGCGACCCGGCTGTCACATGCATTTTCCGGAGCCGACGCAGAACAGCGGGATCGGCCATAAAACCGTAAAATGCCTGACAAATGGCCAGCGCCGGCGCGTTGGGCAGCCCGCTCCACATAGAGGTCCAGCGCCCGGTTCGCAAGCGCCGCCAAGGCTTTGTCGAAGCTTTCACAGGGCTTTCGGCGGCGGTTGCGTTGACGGACGGCGCAATCGGCCTCCATAACAGCTAGTAGAGCGGATTTGACATTGGCGCCCACCCAGCCCCCAGGTTCGCATCGCGAATGTCAAATCCAAAGCTCCACTAGAGGCTTGTAATTACTAGTGGTCCTTTGATTCTAACATTCGCAAAGCTTGCCTGCTGAAACGGGATGCGAGTGTTAGAATCGGACCACTAGGATGGGGCAATTTTCATGACGCAATCATCCGACAGTTCCGCCGGAACAGAACTCAGCTTCATCGAGGTCGGCGAGGCTGGTGCCATGCGGCGCATCGCCGTCCGCAAGCGCGCCGGTGACTTGCCCGGCGTGTTCTGGCTCGGCGGGTTCAATTCCGACATGAAGGGAACCAAGGCGCAGGCGCTCGATGACTGGGCCGCCGAACAGCGCCGCGCCTGCATCCGCTTCGATTATTCCGGGCATGGCGAATCCTCAGGTAGCTTCGCCGACGGGACCATCGGCCGGTGGCACGAAGAGAGCCTGAAAGTTTTCGACGGATTTTGCGACGGCCCGCAGATCGTTGTCGGCTCATCGATGGGCGGCTGGATGGCGCTGCTGCTGGCGCGCGCGCTGGCCAAGCGCCGTGACGCGGTTTCCCGCGCCTCGCTCGCGGGACTGGTGCTGATCGCGCCCGCGCCGGACTTCACCGAAGACCTGATGTGGAAGGGCTTCTCTCAGGAGATCCGCGACGAGATCATGACCAAGGGCGTCTGGCATCGGCCCTCGGACTACGGCGAGCCGTATCCCATCACCCGCAACCTGATCGAAGAGGGCCGCAACCATCTGCTGCTCGGCGGCACCATCGATGTCGGATGCCCGGTGCGCATTCTGCAAGGCGCGCAAGATCCCGACGTGCCGTGGCGGCATGCTTTCGCGCTGACGCATTGCCTGCCGAGCGACGACGTGGTGCTGACGCTGGTGCAGGACGGCGATCATCGCCTGTCGCGGCCGCAGGATATTACGCGGATGCTCGGCGCGGTAAGCGAACTGTCGAACGGTTAAAACGCGCTCAGGTCAGTGCCGCCGCCCACTCACTGCGCACATCTTCATCCGATTCATCAGAGCGCGCGGCGAGGTCTGAAAATTCCGCGCGCGGCAGCAGCCGCGACAGCGCCCACACCGCAGCGCCTCGCACCAGCGGGCTGTCGTCGTCGAGCAGGCGTCGCGCGTCATCGGCCAGCGTCGCGTCGTTGCTGTTGCCGATGGCGGTCAGCACGTTGCGCAAGAACCTGTTGCGGCCGATCCGCTTGACCGGCGACTTGGTGAACATGGCGCGGAACGATGCGTCGTCGAGCCGCGCCAGTTCGGCCAGCGACGGTGCGCGCAATTCATCGCGGGCGGAGAGTTTCGCTTCGTGGCCTTCCTGCGCGAATTTGTTCCACGGGCAGACGCTCAGGCAATCGTCGCAACCGTAGATGCGGTTGCCGATGGCTTCACGGTATTCGCGCGGAATGGCGCCCTTGTGCTCGATGGTCAGATACGAAATGCATTTGCGCGCATCCAGCCGATAAGGTGTCGGGAAAGCATGGGTCGGGCAGATGTCGAGACAGGACTGGCACGAGCCGCAATGATCGATGTCGGCATTGTCGCGCGGCAGGTCGAGCGTGGTGAAGATCGCGCCCAAGAATAACCACGAACCATACTCGCGCGAGACGAGATTGGTGTGCTTGCCCTGCCAGCCGAGACCGGCGGCATGGGCCAGCGGCTTCTCCATTACCGCTGCGGTATCGACGAACACCTTCACGTCGCCGCCTGCGTGAGCGATCAGCCAGCGCGCCAGTGTCTTGAGCCGCTTCTTGATCAGGTCGTGATAGTCGTCGCCGCGCGCATAGACCGAGATGTTGCCGCGCGTTGTCTGTTCGAGCAGCGCCAGCGGATTTTCATCCGGCCCGTAGTTCATTCCGAGCATGATGACCGAGCGCACATCGCTCCACAGCACCTTCGGACTGGCGCGGCGCGCGGGTTCATTGGCGAGCCAGTCCATGTCGCCGTGCGACCCGGCATCGAGAAAGGATTGCAGCCGTTCGCGCGCGCCTGCGATGGCGTCGGGGTCGGTGATGCCGAGTGTGCTGAAGCCGATGGCGCGGGCCTGCTCGATCAAGGCGGCCTTGACCGCGATTGCTCCGGTTGTCGCTCCGGCAAGATTTTGATCGGTCAGAAGTCGAGATCCACGTAGTGCGCCGACGCCGGGACTCCCGCCATCCACTCGCTCAACAACGGGCGGAACGACGGGCGGGATTTGATCCGCACGTACCACGCCTTGGCTGCGTCGTCCTCGTTCCATGGCACATCGCCCAGATAGTCCAGCGCCGACAGATGCGCTGCGGCGGCCAGATCGGCATAGGTGAGCTGATCGCCGGCGAGAAAATTCCGTGTGCGCGCCAGCCAGCCGATATAGGCCAGATGATAGCGCACATTTGCCTTCGCGGCGCGCAGAACATCGGTCGACGGCGGCCCGCCACCATGCTCGGCTTTCATGAACCGCTTGTAGATCCGCTCGGTGACCAGCGGCCCGCTGGCCTCCTCGAAAAACTTGTCGTTGAACCACGACATCAGCCGCCGCACCTCGATGCGGTCGTTCATCGCGCGCGGCAACAGGCGATGATCGCCCAGCGTCGGGCCATGAATTTCGTCCAGAAATTCGGCAGCAAGACCGGCCCCCGGCATGGCGGGGGTGCCTTCGGCGACCAGCACCGGCGTTTCGCCTGCCGGGTTCAGCGCCAGAAAGGCTTCGCGGCGATCCCAGGCCAGTTCTTCCACCAGCCGCGTGTCGAGCCCGTGCTCTCCGAGCGCGAGGCGCACGAAGCGCGATCGCGGACAAAACGGGTGATGAAAAAGTGTGAACATATGGTCCGTGATACTCGGCTCAGGCTTAACAAACAGTCTCGAAGGGAGGTTAACATACCCGGCGGATGCAATCGGGCATGCCTGCCAATCGTGATTTCCTGCTCCTCAATTTCACGGATTTGCCGTTGCGGCAACACGGCGAATGGGCGACAAGAACGCGGTTTGAGGAACCCTCCAGCACGCCGGAACGATCCCGATGCTAGCCGACCTTTTGAAGGCCCTTGTTCTTGGAATCGTCGAGGGGGTGACTGAATTTCTCCCGGTTTCATCCACAGGTCACCTGCTGCTTGTGGAAAGGTTCATGGACCTCGACACCGATAATTTCTGGAAGACCTTCGCGGTTCTGATTCAGCTCGGTGCCATTCTCGCCATCCTGGTGATTTATTTCGGCAGGCTGTGGCGCATCGCCACCGGGATGTTTTCCGATCCTGCCGCGCGGCGCTTCGTGATCGGCGTGCTGCTGGCGTTTTTTCCGGCGGTCGTTCTCGGATTGCTGTTCGGCGGCTTCATCAAGAGCGTGCTGTTCAATCCGTGGGTCGTTTGCTTCTCGCTGATCGCCGGCGGCGCTGTTCTGTTGTGGGTCGATCAGCAGGATTTCAATCCGCGCTATCACGATGCAACCGCCTTCTCGCTGCCGATGTATCTCGGCATCGGCATCGCCCAATGCGCGGCGATGATCCCCGGCGTGTCGCGCTCGGGCGCGTCGATTGTGGCTGCGATGCTGTTTGGCGCCGACAAGCGCGCCAGCGCCGAGTTCTCATTCTTTCTCGCGATCCCGACCATGGTCGGCGCGTTCGCTTATGATTTTTACAAGAACCGCGGCGATATGACGATGGATCATGGACTGGTGATCGCTGTCGGATTCGTGGTGTCGTTCATCACGGCGATGATCGTGGTGAAGACGTTTCTGGATTTCGTCACCAAGCGCGGCTTTGCGCTGTTCGCATGGTGGCGCGTGATCGTCGGCTCGCTGGGACTGATCGCGCTGGCGCTCGGGAAGTAACCGGCGTCACGCATCCTTTGGCGCGAACTGACCCGTTTTACGATACCGCCAAAGATAAGACGGAGCGACGGCTTCGAGCGAATCCGGGGTGATGCCCAGACCTTCCAGCGTCAGCCCGGCGGACTTCGCCGCATCCGACACCACGTTGTCGCTGCGCAGCAGCTCGACCTGGTCCGGCGTCAGCTTCAGATCGCCCGGCGCGAACTGCAGAAAGAACGACTTCAGCCGCGCAAGCGGGAACGGCAGCGACATCAGCATGCTGTCGCGCTGGGCGATTTTCAGAACCGCCTCGATGATCTCCCGCATCGTCATGACTTCAGCGCCGCCAAGCTCGTAAGTGGCGCCTGCCTGCGTCTTGCCGTCGACGGCATCGGCAATAGCCGTGGCGACGTCGCCGACATAAACCGGCTGCATCTTCGTGTGCCCGCCGCCGATCAGCGGCAGGATCGGTGAAATTCGCGCCAGCCCCGCAAAGCGGTTGGTGAAATGATCTTCGGGACCGAACACCACCGAGGGACGGAAGATGGTCGCCGATGGCACGGCAGCCAGCACGGCGACTTCGCCGGCGGCCTTGGCGCGGGCATAGTGTGAGGTTGCATTCGCATTGGCGCCGATCGCCGACACATGCACCATCCGCGCGCCGATCTCGGCGGCGGTACGCGCCACGGTCTCCGCGCCCTTGGCCTGAACGGCATCGAAGGTCTGCGCGCCGCTCTCGGCCAGAATGCCCACCAGATTGACAACTACGCTGGCGCCGCGCGCGGCGGCCTGCACGGACGTAGGGTAACGCAGGTTGGCCTGAACCGCGTGGATCTGGCCGACCTTGCCCAAGGGCTGCAGGTGACCCGCCAATTCCGGACGGCGGACGCCGACCCTGATGCGATAATCCCGTTTGGCGAGCGCCCGGATCACATGCCGGCCGAGAAAACCCGAGCCGCCGAAGACCGTGACAAGCGTATCGATGGGGGCTGACATGGGTGGTTCCTGCGCGAATGAAAGGATGCGGGACAGCGGCCCCGCCTGTTTCCGCGATACGTTATCATTTCCACGCTGTACAGGCCATTCCGGCGGCATCAGGGCGTTTTCGAGCGACGCGAGGACCGGTTCGCGTGAAGAAAATGCGTCAGGGCCGGACCAATTTGACAAGCGCGCGCCCTGTCCTTAGTAACCGCCCCAATGCCCAGGTGGCGGAATTGGTAGACGCGCTGGCTTCAGGTGCCAGTGGCTTAACGGCCGTGAAGGTTCGAGTCCTTTCCTGGGCACCACTCGATTCAAAAGCAGCCTCCTTCCCGGAGGTCACGTTTTCCAGATGGCGCACCCTTCATCCAACATCTTCGGTGGTGCTTTCGTGAAAAACTCAGCCGTTGTTCTGATCGCTGCGCTGCTGTCGGCCGCGCCGGCCATGGCGATGGACCCGCGGTTCGCGGCGAGCCTGAAAAAGCTGGACCCCGAAACGCGGCTCGAGCAGGTTTGCGATCTCGAGGCGATGACCCGGATCGATCGTGATTCGACTCCCTACCATCCCGACCGTGCCAAAACCGATGTCGTATCCCACCCGCAGCACATCGGCGACACCGTCACCGGCAAGGGCGGCGCATTC
>CALRLJ020000214.1:0-6508 GCA_943368635.1 Sediminibacterium ginsengisoli
AGCGCTCGAACCAGTCGACCTGCATCAACCAGCGTCCGCTGGTAAAGGTGGGCGACAGCGTGAAGAAGGGCGACATCATCGCTGACGGTCCGTCGACCGATCTTGGCGAACTCGCGCTCGGCCGGAACGTGCTCGTCGCGTTCATGCCGTGGAATGGCTACAACTTCGAAGACTCGATCCTGCTCTCCGAGCGGATCGTGAAGGACGACGTGTTCACCTCGATCCACATCGAGGAATTCGAAGTCATGGCCCGCGACACCAAGCTCGGACCTGAGGAAATCACCCGCGACATTCCGAACGTATCGGAAGAAGCGCTGAAGAACCTCGACGAAGCCGGCATTGTGTACATCGGCGCTGAAGTCCGCGCCGGCGACATTCTGTGCGGCAAGATCACCCCGAAGGGCGAAAGCCCGATGACGCCGGAAGAAAAGCTCCTGCGCGCCATCTTCGGCGAGAAGGCGTCTGACGTTCGCGATACCTCGCTGCGCGTGCCTCCGGGCGTGCAGGGCACGATCGTGGAAGTTCGCGTGTTCAACCGTCACGGTGTCGACAAGGACGAACGTGCTCTGGCGATCGAGCGGGAAGAGATCGAGCGTCTTGCCAAGGACCGCGACGACGAACAGGCGATTCTCGACCGTAACGTCTACGGCCGTCTCTCGGACCTGCTTGAAAACCGTCAGGGCATTGCTGGCCCGAAGGGCTTCAAGAAGGACACCAAGATCACCCGCGCGGTGCTCGAAGAGTATCCGAAGTCGCAGTGGTGGCAGTTCGCTTCGCCGAACGACAAGTTGATGGCTGAAATCGAAGCCATGCGGAAGCAGTACGACGAATCGAAGAAGGGCCTTGAACAGCGCTTCCTCGACAAGGTCGAGAAGCTGCAGCGTGGCGACGAATTGCCTCCGGGCGTGATGAAGATGGTCAAGGTCTTCGTCGCGGTGAAGCGCAAGATTCAGCCGGGCGACAAGATGGCCGGACGTCACGGCAACAAGGGCGTGGTGTCGAAGATCGTGCCGATCGAAGACATGCCGTTCCTTGAAGACGGAACGCATGCCGACATCGTGCTCAATCCGCTGGGCGTGCCTTCGCGCATGAACGTCGGCCAGATTCTCGAAACGCATCTTGGCTGGGCCTGCGCAGGCCTTGGCAAGCGGATCGGGCAGGCGGTCGATGCCTACTACGGTCACGGCAAGTCGGACATCAAGCCGCTCAAGGAGACCTTGAAGAAGGTCTACGGCGACGACGAAGTCATCAAGACGCTGAACGACACGGAACTGATGGAGCTCGGCAAGAACCTGCGTGCAGGCGTGCCGATTGCGACGCCGGTGTTCGATGGTGCCAAGGAGAAGGACATCGAGGACATGCTCGATCTCGCCGGACTCAATAAGTCCGGTCAGTCGACGGTCTACGACGGACGAACGGGCGATCAGTTCGATCGCAACGTGACGGTGGGCTACATCTATATGCTCAAGCTTCACCATCTCGTGGATGACAAGATCCACGCGCGTTCGATCGGTCCTTACTCGCTCGTCACCCAGCAGCCGCTGGGCGGCAAGGCGCAGTTCGGCGGACAGCGTTTCGGCGAAATGGAAGTGTGGGCGCTCGAGGCTTATGGCGCTGCGTACACGCTCCAGGAAATGCTGACCGTGAAGTCGGACGACGTGGCGGGCCGTACCAAGGTGTACGAAGCCATCGTGCGCGGCGACGACACGTTCGAAGCCGGTATCCCGGAATCGTTCAACGTGCTGGTCAAGGAAATGCGCTCGCTCGGCCTCAACGTCGACCTGCACAATTCCAAGATCGCGCCGTCGGCGACATCCGAGGCGGCCGAGTAATCAAGATTTCATGCCCGGCTTTATGCCGGGCATTCGCGCCTTGCTGAACGTCAGGCAGGGCGCGGGACAAGATACGATTTTCGAATTTGCTGCCGGTGACGATCGGCACGCGAGGAGAACACGATGAACCAAGAAATTATGAATCTCTTCAATCCGACGACTCCGGCTCAGGTCTTCGACCAGATCCGGATTTCGATCGCTTCGCCTGAGAAGATTCTGTCGTGGTCCTACGGCGAGATCAAGAAGCCGGAAACCATCAACTACCGCACGTTCAAGCCGGAGCGTGACGGCCTGTTCTGCGCGCGCATCTTCGGGCCGATCAAGGACTACGAATGTCTTTGCGGCAAGTACAAGCGCATGAAGTACAAGGGCATTATCTGCGAGAAGTGCTCGGTCGAAGTGACCCTGTCGCGCGTTCGGCGCGAGCGCATGGGCCATATCGAACTGGCAGCGCCCGTCGCGCACATCTGGTTCCTGAAGTCGTTGCCTTCGCGTATCGGCCTGCTGCTCGATATGACGCTGAAGGATCTCGAGCGGATTCTGTATTTCGAATACTACGTCGTCCTCGAGCCGGGTCTCACCGCGCTCAAGGACCGTCAGCTGCTGTCCGAAGAGGAATACCTCAAGGCGCAGGACGAATACGGCCAGGATAGCTTCACCGCCATGATCGGCGCGGAAGCGATCCGCGAACTGCTGAAGGGTCTGGAGCTTGAAAAGCTCGAAGCGCAGCTGCGCGTCGACATGCAGGAAACCGAATCCGACATCAAGCACAAGAAGTTCGCCAAGCGCCTGAAGATCGTCGAAGCGTTCCGCTATTCCGGCAACAAGCCGGAGTGGATGATCATGACGGTGGTGCCGGTGATTCCGCCGGACCTGCGTCCGCTGGTGCCGCTCGACGGCGGCCGCTTTGCGACCTCCGACCTGAACGATCTTTACCGCCGCGTCATCAACCGTAACAACCGCTTGAAGCGGCTGATGGAGCTTCGCGCGCCGGACATCATCATCCGCAACGAAAAGCGCATGTTGCAGGAGGCCGTCGACGCACTGTTCGACAACGGCCGCCGCGGCCGCGTCATCACCGGCGCCAACAAGCGTCCGCTGAAGTCGCTCGCCGACATGCTCAAGGGCAAGCAGGGCCGGTTCCGTCAGAACCTGCTCGGCAAGCGCGTCGACTACTCCGGCCGTTCGGTCATCGTGGTTGGTCCCGAACTGCGTCTGCATCAGTGCGGCCTGCCGAAGAAGATGGCGCTCGAACTGTTCAAGCCGTTCATCTATTCGCGGCTTGACGCCAAGGGCCTGTCCACCACCGTCAAGCAGGCGAAGAAGCTCGTTGAAAAAGAGCGTCCCGAAGTCTGGGACATTCTCGACGAGGTGATCCGCGAGCATCCGGTGTTGCTGAACCGCGCGCCGACGCTGCATCGTCTCGGCATTCAGGCGTTCGAGCCTGTGCTGATCGAAGGCAAGGCGATCCAGCTTCATCCGCTGGTTTGCGCGGCCTTCAACGCCGACTTCGACGGCGACCAGATGGCCGTGCACGTTCCGCTGTCGCTTGAAGCGCAGCTGGAAGCGCGCGTCCTGATGATGTCGACCAACAACATCCTGCATCCCGCGAACGGTCAGCCGATCATCGTGCCGTCGCAGGACATCGTGCTGGGTCTCTACTATCTCTCGATCCTGCGCGAAGGCCTGCAGGGCGAAGGCAAAGTCTACCGCGACATGGCGGAGATCGAGCACGCGCTGTTCTCGAAGGTCATCCACCTGCATACCAAGATCAAGTATCGGTGGACCGGGATCGACGAGGAAGGCAAGACGATCTCGAAGATCTACGACACGACCGCCGGTCGCGTCATGCTGGGGCAGGTTCTGCCGAAGCACGGCAAGATGCCGTTCGATGTCATCAACAAGCTGATGACGAAGCGCGAAATCTCCAACGTGATCGATCAGGTGTATCGTCACTGCGGTCAGAAGGAGACGGTGATCTTCTGCGACCGCATCATGGCGCTCGGCTTCTACAACGCCTTCAAGGCGGGCATTTCGTTCGGCAAGGACGACATGGTCGTTCCGCACGGCAAGTGGAAGATCGTCGACGACACCCGCACGATGGCGAAGGACTTCGAGCAGCAGTACAACGACGGCCTGATCACGCAGGGCGAGAAGTACAACAAGGTGGTCGACGCCTGGGCGAAAGCCTCGGAGAAGATCGCCGAGCAGATGATGAAGGAAATTTCGTCCGTCAAGAAGAACTCGAAGGGCGAAGATTCCCAGATCAACTCGATCTACATGATGGCTCACTCGGGCGCGCGCGGTTCGCCGGCCCAAATGCGTCAGCTTGCCGGCATGCGCGGCCTGATGGCCAAGCCGGACGGCTCGATCATCGAAACGCCGATCGTGTCGAACTTCAAGGAAGGTCTCACGGTTATGGAGTACTTCAACTCCACCCACGGTGCCCGTAAGGGTCTCGCGGATACGGCGTTGAAGACTGCGAACTCGGGCTATCTCACCCGCCGTCTGGTGGACGTGGCGCAGGACTGCATCATCACGCAGGACGATTGCGGCACCAAGCTCGGCATCAAGATGCGCGCTATCATCGACGCGGGCACGGTCGTGGCTTCGCTTGCGTCGCGTATTCTCGGCCGCACCGCGGGCGAGGATCTGCGCGATGCCGCCACCAACAAGGTGGTGGTCAAGCGCGGCACGCTGATGGAGGAGACCCACGTCGACGCCATCCAGCAGGCCGGCATCCAGGAAGTGAAGATCCGCTCGGCGCTGACCTGCGAACTGGTCAACGGCATCTGCGGCAAGTGCTACGGGCGCGATCTTGCCCGCGGTACGCCTGTCAACCACGGCGAGGCTGTCGGCGTTATCGCCGCGCAGTCGATCGGCGAGCCGGGCACGCAGCTCACCATGCGCACGTTCCACATCGGTGGCGCCGCGCAGATCAACGAGCAGTCGTTCATCGAGTCGAACTTCGACGGTAAGATCGTCATCAAGAACCGGGCGATCGCAACCAACAGCGAAGGCTTCAACGCCGCGATGGTCCGCAACATGGTCGTTGCGGTCGTCGATCCGGACGGCACCGAGCGTGCGACGCATCGCATTCAGTACGGCGCGCGCATGCGCGTCGAGGAAGGCGATATGATCAAGCGTGGCCAGCGCATCGCGGAGTGGGATCCTTACTCACGCCCGATCCTGACCGAAGTGGAAGGCACGATCGGCTTCGAGGATCTGGTCGAAGGCCAGTCGATCTCGGAAACGCTCGACGAATCCACCGGTATCGCCAAGCGCGTGGTTATCGACTGGCGCACGACCGGCCGTGGCGCGGATCTGCGTCCAGCCATCGTGGTCAAGGGCAAGGACGGCAAGGTGCTGAAGCTGGCACGCGGCGGTGACGCCCGTTACATGCTCTCGGTCGATGCCATTCTGTCGGTCGACGTCGGCGCCAAGGTGAAGGCGGGCGACATTCTCGCGCGTGTTTCGACCGAAAGCGCCAAGACCCGCGACATCACCGGCGGTCTGCCGCGTGTTGCCGAACTGTTCGAAGCCCGCAAGCCGAAGGATGCCGCGATCATCGCGGAAATCAGCGGCACGATCCGCTTCGGACGCGACTACAAGAACAAGCGCCGCATTTCGATCGAGCCTGTCGACAAGAACGAGGAGACTCGCGAGTACCTCATTCCGAAGGGCAAGCACATCCATCTGCAGGACGGCGACATCGTCGAAAAGGGCGATTTCATCGTCGAAGGCAATCCCGCGCCGCACGACATTCTGGCGATCAAGGGCATCGAGGAACTCGCTGCCTATCTGGTCAACGAAATCCAGGAAGTTTACCGGCTCCAGGGCGTGCTCATCAACGACAAGCACATCGAAGTGATTGTCCGTCAGATGCTGCAGAAGGTTGAGATCACCGATCAGGGCGAGACCGACATGATCTCGGGCGAACAGATCGACAAGATCGAGTTCGACCAGCTCAATGCCAAGGCGAAGGACGAAGGCAAGAAGATCGCAACCGGAAACCCGGTTCTGCTCGGCATCACCAAGGCGAGCCTGCAGACGCGGTCGTTCTTCTCGGCGGCGTCGTTCCAGGAGACCACGCGCGTGCTCACCGAAGCTGCCGTCAACGGCAAGGTGGACCCGCTCGAAGGCCTCAAGGAAAACGTCATCGTTGGCCGCCTGATCCCGGCCGGCACCGGCGCCTCGATGGCGAAGATCCGCGAAGTCGCAACCAAGCGTGACAAGCTGATCCTCGACGAGCGCGAGAAGCAGGCAGCGATCGTGCCGACGGCTCCGGAAGCGGAACCGCTGGCGCTGCCGCCTGCGGAATAGTTTCACGCCAGCCGGCGTGTCAGCCATGAATAAAAGGCCGCCCTCTGGGCGGCCTTTTTGGTTATGATGACGGACTATTTCAGCGATCCGAGTGTCTAACATTTACGCGACCGTCATCCGGCTTTTCGCCGGTCCGCATACGATGATGTTTTGAATTAGGAATGTTTCGCGACGCCGCGAGGGACCATTGCAACAACACGAGCGCCTGATTGCGGCGATTGAAGCCATATACGCCGCCGCTGCCGATCCATCGCGCTGGCCGACCGCCCTTGAAGCCGTCACGAAATGCTTCGACGATGTCGGGGCGATCCTGATTTATGGCAGGGACGACGGCAGCTTCGGCGTCATCGAAT
>CALRLJ020000215.1:0-6495 GCA_943368635.1 Sediminibacterium ginsengisoli
CGGTCGCAAGACAAAACCCGGCCACCGCGTCGGTCGGCACCGCCGCGAATTTGCGCGACATCACCGAATAGCCCGCCCAGACGAAGGCCGCGACAAAGGCTGCAACGAATCCGGGAATATGCGCCGGATCGGGTGACGATCCGCTATTGCCTGCGAACAAAAGAATCGTCCCGGCAAAACCGAGAACCGCGCCGACGATGTGATGTGCCGCCAGCCGCTCGCCCGGCAACAGCGACGAGAGCAGCACGATCAGCAGCGGCCAGAGATAGTTGAGCAGACCTGCTTCCGCCGGCGGCGCGAGGCGCAGCGCCAGAAAATAAAGCGCGTGATAGCCGAACAGACCGCCGATTCCGACCAGCCATACGATCAGCGGCTGCCGCAAGGCCCGGATCGCATCCGGCCGCCACAGCCATGTCAGCGGACCGATGCAGGCGCCGATGGCGAAGGTCATCGCCAACAGTTGAAACGGCGGCACGCGGCCCGTCGCCACCGTGAGTGCTGCGAGCAGCGACCACATGACGATGGCGGTGAGGCCGACAAGGGTGGCGGTTGAAGACGTCATCGCGGATCAATGACATTCAATCCGCGACAACGCCATATCCATCGACCGATTTTCGGTCTTCGAGACCTTATTGCAGGTACTGACCGCCGTTGACGGTCATCGTCGAACCGGTGATAAATCCCGAATCGTCGGAAGCGAGGAACACTACCGCACGGGCTATTTCCTCAGGCTCGCCGAGACGGCTTACCGGAATTTGCGGGATCACGTTCTTTTCAAGAACATCTTTCGGTACGGCCTGCACCATCTCGGTGTTGATATAGCCGGGACAGATCGCATTCACCGTGATGCCGCCGCGCGCGTTTTCAAGCGCCAGAGCTTTGGTAAATCCAATATCGCCGGCCTTCGCCGCCGAATAATTGACCTGCCCGAACTGACCTTTCTGACCGTTGATCGATGAAATGTTGATGACGCGTCCGAATTTGCGGCTGCGCATGCCTTCAATCACCTGCCGCGTCATATTGAACAGCGAGCCGAGATTGGTGTTCATCACCGCGTTCCACTGATCGAGCGACATCTTGTGGAACGGCACGTCGCGGGTGATGCCGGCATTGTTGACCAGCACATCGACAGGCCCGATTTCAGCTTCGACTTTCTTGACGCCGTCTGCGCACGCGTCGAACGCGCCGACATCCCATTTGAAAACGGGAATTCCCGTTTCGGCCTTGAATTTCGCAGCTGCCTCGTCGTTGCCGGCATAACTCGCCGCAACCTTGTAACCCGCAGCCTTCAAAGCCTTGCTAATCGCAGCTCCGATGCCGCGTGTCCCACCAGTTACCAATGCCACGCGTGCCATATCAGGTATCCCCTCCGCAGTTCACTGAAGTGTTTTTGGAAAATAAGTATTCAGGTCAATTGCGATAACAGCAAGAAAAAATGCCCGGCAAATTGCCGGGCATTTGGATTTTATATTGTGCAGTGCGTGCAGAAAATTTTATCGCTCAACGCACAGTGCGATGCCCATGCCGCCGCCGATGCAAAGCGTGGCAAGACCTTTCTTGACATCGCGCTTCTGCATCTCATGCAGCAACGTGACCAGCACGCGTGCGCCCGAAGCACCGATCGGATGACCGATGGCGATTGCACCGCCGTTGACGTTGACCTTGGCGGGATCCCAGCCGATTTCCTTATTCACGGCAGAGGCCTGCGCGGCGAACGCCTCGTTGGCCTCGATCAGATCGAGATCGCTGGCCTTCCAGCCCGCCTTCTTCAGCGCGGCGCGCGACGCAGGAATCGGCCCCGTGCCCATGATGGAGGGATCGACGCCCGCCTGTGCCCACGACACGATGCGCGCGAGCGGTGTCTTACCTTCCTTGGCGGCCTGCTTTGCCGTCATCAGCACCAAAGCTGCCGCGCCGTCGTTGATGCCCGACGCATTGCCTGCGGTCACCGAGCCGTCCTTCTCGAAAGCCGGCTTCAATTTGGCCATCCCGTCCATCGATGCGCCGTGACGCGGACCTTCGTCTGCCTCGACGATAATGTCGCCCTTGCGGGTCTTGATGGTGACCGGGACGATTTCGTCCTTGAACTTGCCGGCCTTCTGCGCAGCTTCGGCCTTGTTCTGCGAACCGACCGCGAACTCGTCCTGCTGCTGACGGGTGATCTGGAACTGCCGCGCGACGTTCTCGGCAGTGTTGCCCATGTGATAGCCGTTGAAGGCATCCCACAGGCCGTCCTTGATCATGGTGTCGACGAAATCGAGCGCGCCCATTTTTACGCCGCCGCGCAAATGCTGAGCATGCGGCGACATGCTCATGGATTCCTGGCCGCCGGCGACCACGATGTCGGAGTCGCCATTCATCAATGCCTGATAGCCCAGCGCCACGGTGCGCAATCCCGAACCGCACAACATATTGACGCCCCAGGACGGGCTCTCCACCGGAATACCCGCCTTCATGGCGGCCTGCCGTGCCGGGTTCTGTCCCTGCGCAGCTGTCAGGATCTGGCCCATGATCACTTCGGAAACGCGCGCGGGTTCGACACCGGCCCGCTCGAGCGCGGCCTTGATGGCGATTGCACCCAGCTCGTGAGCCGGGGTGGTTGCGAACGCGCCGTTGAACGTGCCGACCGGGGTGCGGGCAGCGCTGACGATGACGACATCGTCGGACATGGACATCTCCTGCATTTTTGAAGTCTAAAGATTTGAAGTCGCGAGGGGAGCCGCCGGAAGGCTCAGGCGGGCTCTCTCATGATCCTGTTAACCTAGCCCTTCCGTGTCAACCAGCCAAAGCCATTCTGGTGGTTACTGAGGCGGTTCCCCGGCCCCTGGCCTGCCCGGACATTAACCGTCCTGCACAAAACGGTAGCCGTACCTTTCTGAAAGTGCTTAGTTTATTGCGATGCATTGTTTGCACTGCCCTCGGCAACGTTCGCCGGTTCCTCTTTTCCCTAGGTATGTGTGAGTCCATGGCAAAATCCGACCAGCCAATTACGATCAAAAAGTACGCCAACCGGCGTCTCTACAACACCGGCACCAGCACCTATGTGACGCTTGAGGATCTCGCTTCCATGGTGAAGGAAGGCGAAGACTTCCTCGTTTATGATGCGAAGACCGGCGACGACATCACCCGCTCGGTGCTGGCCCAGATCATCTTCGAGCAGGAAAACAAGGCCGGCCAGAATCTGCTCCCGACCACATTCCTGCGTCAGCTGATCCGTTTTTACGGCGACAGCATGCAGATGGTGGTGCCGAAATATCTCGAGCAGTCCATCGATACACTGACGCGGGAGCAGGAAAAATTCCGCAAGCAGATGACGAACACGTTCAGCAACACGCCGTTCGCTCCGCTGGAAGAACATGTCCGCCGCAATATGGAAATGTTCGAGCGCACATTCGCGATGTTCAAGCCATTCGGCGCGCCGGTGCGGAAGGAAACCCCAACCGCCGATTCCCCGCCGACCGCGAACGATGCGCCCGAGGCGGACATCGACGATCTCAAGCGTCAAATGAAAGAGATGCAGGATCGTCTTGAGCGCATGTCCAAGGAATCGGAAAGCAAAAGCTGAGCGAGCAAGCCTCGCTACACATGAAAATGGCGGCAGATCCTGCCGCCATTTTTTTGCGCCGAAAATCAGAACGCGGCGCGATCAGCTTGCTGCTGTCGCCGCCACGGGCTTGGCCGCCAGTAACGGCGCTTTTGCCGCCGCCGCAGCCCATGGCCTGGTCAGGGATGCCAGTCCCGTCAGCCGGCCCTGAATGTAGTCGCAGCCCCAACCCTGCAACAGCTTGGCGGATTCCTCATCCTGCACCCATTCGGCAACCGTTTTGATGTCGAGCCGGTGCGCAAGATCGATCAGCGTTTGCACGAAAGCCCGATCGTCCGCCGAGCGCGCGATGTTCTGTACGAACGCGCCATCGATCTTCACAATGTCCACCCCGAGCTTTCGCAGGTTGCGGAACGATGTGTAGCCGGCGCCGAAATCGTCGATGGCGATGCGGCTACCGAAATTCTTCAGGCGCGTGACGAAACCGCGGACATCGTCCAGATCCTGGATGGCCACGGTTTCCGTGATTTCGACGATCAGCCGCTCGGCAACGCCCGGATAGGCCCGCATCAGCGATTCGATGCTGGCCCACCAATCGGGGTCCATCGTCGTATCGGGTGAGATATTCAGGCTGAGTTGCGCCTGCGGCGCATCCGCCAGTTCAGCGACAACCAGTTCAAGCACGCGGTGATCGACGAGCCGGATCAGGCCGAGTTTTTCGGCGACCGGAACGATATCCGGCGACAGTGAGTATTCGCCGTCCTCCTGGCGCATCCGCACCAGACATTCGTGGAAGGCTGGCTGCCGCGAGCCCGTCGCCACAACCGGCTCATAGGCCATCACAATGCGGCGCTCATTCAGCGCTGTGACGATTTCATCGGTGACGCGGATGTTGACCCGGCGCTGGGCCTCGCGCTCGACGTTCGGACGCCAGACCATCAACGAACCCCGGCGCCGCACCTTGGCAAGATCGAGCGCTTCCTGGGTCCGGCTCATCGCCTCCTCGACCGTGCTGGCGTGACGCAGCGCATTGATCGCACCGATCGACGCGGTCAACGCCACCGGACCGGATTGCGTCGGCACGACGTCATCGCGAATTCCCGTCAGAAAGCGCTCCGCGGCAACGTGCATATCGTCGACCGAGCAATTCTTCAGGATCAGTCCGAATTTATTGCCCGAGAAACGCCCGAGCACATCGCCGCCGCGCAACCGCGCCCGAATGCGCTTGGCGACTTCGAGAATGACCTGATCCGCAACCTCATATCCGAATGCGTCGTTGATCTGCGCAAGGTGATCGATGCCGATCAGCATGAAGGCAAAGGACGAGCGGAAACGGCCGGCTTCTTCGATCGCCTCGGCCAGTGCTGCCGTCAGGCGGGTGCGATTAAACTCACCCGTAAGAGGATCGTCCTGCGACAGCTTCAGCAGTTGCTCGTCCCTCGCATGGCGCTCGTTGTTGATGCGAATGATGCCGTGCGCGCGGGACGGCCTACCATCCGCGCCGGCGAACCAGCGGCCGCATTCATCGATCCAGAGCACCGGAGACGAAGTGCTGGCACGAAGCCCGTATTCGATCTGGTATGGCACGCCCTCGCCGCTGTCGGTCGCCGTCGAATTTATAACGGCATCGGTGCGGATGTTGCGCGCAGGCTCGATCAGCTTCGAGAACTCAACTGCTTTCGACAAAGCGGCTTGCGGAATATCGCGGAGCACGGCCGCAACATTGTCGCTCCAGTGCAGGGTGTCGCTGGCGATGTCCCACGAAAAACTCGACTGGCCGAGGGTCGCCAGAAGATCCACTCCGGCCTCCGGATTAGCACGGCGCACGACGGAGGCGTCTTCGGGAGCGGCAGGAGCCCCGGACGCGAGCGAGGCCTGGACCGATGTGATTGTCAAAGATGCCTCGTTTCGGGACGGTCAGGTGATTCGACGACCAAGAGTAAATCGTCAGGTGCCCATCAGCCTAGGCCAACTTCCTGAACAATCCGACAAACCGCTTTGTTATCAATGTCCGGAAGGCGGTAACCGGCTGCCAACTACGTCCGGCACGGCCCTTGCGATGTCATTGGGAGGAGATGCATAGCGTCCCAAAATGACACAGGCGGCTGACCTTTGATGATCGTTTCCAGCATCACGTCGAAGACCGGACCCCATCTGCACAGGTGCCAATCGGCGGCGCACGCTGAGGTGCAGGCAGAGCCGGTCACGAGCCGCGCTCTGGTGCCCGTCGAACGCCCCGTCCGGATCTCTGCGGTGCGTACCGCACGCCCGGATGCGTCGTTCGTGGTGCATCTGATTGCCATGGCGGAGCAAGACCCGCAGACAAGGATCTTGCGGCGAGAGACGCCGGCCGTCGCGCGTGGCGTCTACACGCAAGCTAAGGTGCGGGGCGCGAACGATTACGGCCGGGTGCTGTCGCAGACCGCCTGAGACGATCTTAGGACTTCGCTCAGGGCTTCGGCGATGGCTTATCCGCGCCGTCCGAGGTGCGGTCCGTCACAAGGTCGCTGACATTCCAGTCGGAAATCTTTCGCTCCGGAGCGGGAGCAGCACCCTCGGTATTGCGGATCACGGCGAGGGTCGGCACCGGCTTCGGCGCGATCTCGGGCTCAGGTGCAGGCTGCGGCGAAGGAAACACCGGTTCAACCGGCGGCACGTCCTGGTGCGTCCGATCGAAGGATGGTTCGGCCGGCGGCGCAGGACTGGCCGGGGCGGTTGCAGGTTCACGTTCGATGCCGGCAGGCACAGCGACAGGTACGCGGCGAGGCCGGTTGCGAAAACCGATCGACACGCCCGCGAGAAATTCGACGATCATCAACACGGCCAGAAGAAAGAAGACCGAGGTGCCGAACGGCGCCAGCAGCAAAAACTCGGCCACCGCAGCCCCCGATGCGATCAGCGACAGCAGATGATCGGTGAGGTATCGCGCGCCCGGCCGCGCGGCCTTGATG
>CALRLJ020000216.1:0-6448 GCA_943368635.1 Sediminibacterium ginsengisoli
TGGTGGCGTTTGAACGGGGCATTCTCGCGCAGATGAAAGAGGTTCGCTCCAAGGCGCTGGTTTCGGTGGTGGAGGGCGATCACGTCATGATCCACTGGAATTTCGACATGACAGATCTCGGCGGCAAGACCCGTCATGTCGATGAAATCGCCATGCAGGAATGGCGCGGTGACAAGGTATTCCGCGAGCGGTTCTTCTACAACGCCGCGAAGGCGTGATCTGTCGTCGTTTCTGCGAAAGCGGAGATCCATACTCCAGTCTCGGATAGGCAGGCGACGGCGATGTCTCGCTTGACGCCGCGATCCGCATCCTGACAGATGCTGATGGTCCGTCGGGGCCGCTAAAACGAGAAGAGCGCCGAGCTCTCGCGAGGAAATGCCGGGATATGACTGCGCCTCACACTGGCCCAGCCGTGGACGAGAAAATCATCGGCGAAACATCGATCCGCTATGAAGGCTGGCCGGTCGTCGGGGTCTGCTTTCTGGTTGCCACATTTGCCTGGGGTGCCGGCTTTTATGGGCAGGGTGTTTATCTTGCCGAACTACAGCGAATTCACGGCTGGCCGGCGTCGCTGATTTCGACTGCGACCACCTGCTATTACCTGTTCAGTGCGGTTCTGGTCGTATTCGTCAGCGAAGCGATCCGGATGCTGGGGCCGCGCCGTCTGTTTATCGGCGGCATCATCGCGATCGCCGCAGGCACCGCGCTGGTTGGGCAAATTGCATCGCCGTGGCAATTGTACGTTGCCTATGCGCTGATCGCGTTCGGTTGGGCCGGCACCAGTCTTGCCGCGATCAACAACGCGCTGGGATTGTGGTTCGATAAGAAGCGCGGCATGGCGATCAGTCTCGCCTTGAACGGCGCAAGCTGCGGCGGCGTGCTCGGCGTGCCGCTTCTGGTCGGCGCCATTGGCAAATTCGGCTTCCCGGCGACATCGATCGGTGCGGCGCTGGTGATTGTGATGCTGGCAATACCGGCGATCCTGATCTGGGTCGGTCAGCCGCCGAAGCGTGTGCTGCCGGCGGCGGATGCGTTCGCCACGGCACCTCCGCCTGCCGTGCAGTCGATTACGCAGCTGCGCAGCTCGGCGTTTCGTAGCCTGTCGTTCTGGACCATTACCGTGCCGTTTTCGCTGCTCCTGATCGCGCAGGTCGGCTTCATCGTGCATCAGATCTCATTCCTGGACCCGATCATAGGCCGCGAGCGCGCGAGCATTGCCGTGGCTCTGATGACGGCGATGGCAGTCGTGGGGCGCGTGCTGTTCGGAATCGTGGTTGACCGGATGGATTAGCGCAAGGCGGCGGCTATGTCCGCGATCAGTCAGGCGCTCGCGTTGATTGTGATGATCAATACCAGAAACGAAGCCGCTTTGATCGCTGCCAGTGCGGTGTTCGGATTTTCCGT
This sequence comes from Sediminibacterium ginsengisoli, assembly GCA_943368635.1. Taxonomy (GTDB): domain Bacteria; phylum Pseudomonadota; class Alphaproteobacteria; order Rhizobiales; family Xanthobacteraceae; genus Afipia. The sequence goes on from CALRLJ020000216.1 coordinate 1,405, forward strand.
CGGCAATATGATTACGCTGCCATCGATGATCGTGCAGCGCGAATTCAGTCCGGCGGCGTTCGGCGTGATGGTGAGCCTGGTCACGGCGATCTGTCAGTTCACCTATGCGTTCGGGCCGGGGATCGTGGGTTTGCTGCGCGATGCGTTCGGCGGCTATGCCGTGCCGTTCTATGCCTGTGTGGCGCTCCAACTGATCGCGGCCGCGATTGTGCTGGTCCGGGCGAAGACTCCGCGGACGATTTGATCAGGCTTCGCGTTCCCGCAGCAGGGCCTCGACATCGAGCCGGTGGGTAAACATCGCCAGCGTTCCATCCGGATGACGCGGCCATGCGGCCTCGGGGCGATCCCAATAGAGCTCGACGCCGTTCTCGTCCGGATCGCGCAGATACAACGCCTCGCTGACGCCGTGATCGCTGGCGCCATCGAATTGTATTCCCGCCACGATCACTCGATGCAGCGCGTCTGCCAGTGCGGCGCGGGTCGGATAAAGAATCGCGGTATGAAAAAGCCCGGTGGTGCCATCCGGCGGCGGCTTGCCGCCTTTGCTGTGCCAGGTGTTGAGGCCGATGTGATGATGATAGCCGCCTGCGGAAATGAAGGCGGCCTGATCGCCATAGCGCTGCATCAATTCGAAGCCGAGCACACCCTGGTAAAAGCCGAGCGCGCGATCGAGGTCCGCCACTTTCAGATGGACATGGCCGATGCGTGTTCCCGCGGTCACGGGCTTGAAAGTTGCTGCAGCTGACGTGCTGGTTTCCTGGGGCATACCAAGTCTCTCCGAATGACGCGATGCGTGCTCTCAGTGATGTATGAGTGCGGCCATCACGGCACAAGATCGCACGTTTCGCCCTCGGGCAGTTCGACCTCGAAGGTGTTCAGGGTCATCGACACCAGCGAATAGTAGCCGAGCAACCCGACCAGTTCGACCACGCCGGTCTCGCCCAGCATCTGGACGGCCTTGTCGTAGAGCAGTTTCGGCACGTTGCGATTCTCGTGCAGCGATTCGCTGAATTCGTAGACCAGTTGCGCCTTCTGGTCGTTGAAGTCCGGAACGTGGCGATGATTGATGGCGGCAATGATATTCGGATCGAGCCCTGCCGCGAGCGCCAGCTTCTTGTGCGCATACCATTCGAACTGCGCGCTCCAGTGTCGCGCGGTGACGAGGATCGCAAGTTCGGACAGGCGAGGTCCGAGCGAGGTGTCGAAGCGCAGGAATGCCCCGAGTCGGCTCGCGTGCCTTGCAACTTCGGGGGCATGGATCCACGCGCGCAGCGGCGGCGTGACCGTGCCGCGTTTGCCTGAAACGGACTCCTCGTAAATGCTCGCTTGATCGGCGCTCATTTCGCTAGGCGAAAGGGTTCTCAGGCGCATGGCGGTTTCCTTTGTTTAAAACGCAGTGGCCGGGCCGGTATGCCGCCGGTTCGCTGCGCATGGCTACCATATCGCAGGCAGGATGGCTTTCGCGTCAGCGAGATATTGAAATCCCCCATGCGGGCAGTACAGTCCGGCCCAGAAAATAAGCAATGGCCGCGCGATTTTGCGCTGTGGCCCGTCAGCCGAGGGAATGTCGAATGACCGATATGGAGAAATTCCGCAGCGAAACGCGCGCGTGGCTCGCTGCCAATTGTCCACCCGAGATGCGCAAGCCGGTGACGGACGAAGCCGACGTCTTCTGGGGCGGCCGTAACACGAAATTTTCGTCGGAGCCGCAGCGGCTTTGGTTCGAGCGGATGCGCGACAAGGGTTGGACCGTTCCCGAATGGCCGAAGGAATATGGCGGCGGCGGCCTCGATGCAGAGCAAACAAAAATCCTGCGTCAAGAAATGTCGGCAATCGGCGCACGGCTCCCACTGTCGAGTTTCGGCATCTGGATGCTAGGACCGGCGCTGCTGAAGTACGGCACCGACGCGCAGAAGCGCGAACATCTGCCGAAGATCGCCGCTGGTTTGATCCGCTGGTGTCAGGGTTATTCGGAGCCGAACGCCGGTTCGGATCTGGCCTCGCTGCAGACGCGCGCCGATGTCGACGGTGACGATTACGTCATCAACGGCCAGAAGATCTGGACCTCGATGGCGAACTTCGCCGACTGGATTTTCTGTCTGGTGCGCACCGACTTCAGCGCCAAGAAGCATGACGGCATCAGCTTCATCCTGTTCGACATGGCCTCAAAGGGCGTCTCGACCAAGCCGATCCTGCTGATCTCCGGCAAGTCGCCGTTTTGCGAAACCTTCTTCGACAACGTCCGCGTGCCGCGCTCCCACGTGGTCGGCACCGTCAACCGAGGTTGGGATGTTGCGAAGTATCTGCTCCAGCACGAGCGCTCGATGATAAGCGAAGTGGGCGAGCGCCGCGGCGCACGTCCACTCGGTCAGGTTGCAGCAAATTCCGTCGGCACCGACGATCAGGGACGGCTGGACGATGCCATGTTGCGCGGACAGATCGCGGCCTTCGACATCGATGAGGCTGCAATGGCTTGCGCGTCTGAGCGTGCCGTCGATCTTGCGAAAGCAGGTCAGGGCCATCCAGCCTATTCGTCGGCGCTGAAATATTACGGCACCGAATTGAACAAGCGCCGGTACGAAATCCTGATGTCGGCTGGCGGCGTTGATGCACTCGAATGGGAAAGCCCGCGATCCCATCAGGGGCTGACGGCGCGAACCTGGCTGCGCACCAAGGCGAATTCGATCGAAGGTGGCACCAGCGAAGTGATGCTTGGCATCGTTGCCAAGCGCATTCTCGATCTGCCCGGCGCATAAGCACTCGATTGCGCTGCTCTCTTTAACGACAACCTGTACCGGATATTCAAATGGCTCTCGTCCTCAACGAAGAACAATCGATGCTGCGCGACAGCGCGCGCGGTCTTATCAGCGACAAAGCGCCGGTGGCTCATTTGCGCAAGCTGCGCGACACCAAGGACGCCACCGGGTTCTCGCGGGAATTATGGAAGACGTTTGCCGACATGGGCTTTGCCGGCCTGCTGGTGCCGGAAGAGTTCGGCGGCAGCGGGCTTGGCGCTGTTGAGGCGGGCGTGGTGATGGAGGAGATCGGCCGCACGCTGATGCCGTCGCCGTTCCTGTCGACGGGCGTGGTAGCGGCTACGGCGCTGACGCGCGGCGGCAATGCGGCGCAGAAGACGGAGTATCTTTCGAAACTCGCCAAGGGCGATCTGATTGCGTCGCTTGCGGTGGATGAAGGCGCCAAGCATCGCCCGCTGAAGACCGCAATGCAGGCGGTGCGTTCCGGCAACGGCTTCAAGCTCAAGGGCGCGAAAGCATTGGTTGTCGATGGTCACGCATCGGATCTGCTGATCGTCGCGGCCCGCAGCGCCGGCAAGCCCGGCGATGGCGAGGGTTTGACCCTGTTTCTGGTCGATCCCAAAGCCAAGGGCATCGAGATCGAGCGGACCGCGATGGTCGACAATCACAATGCTGCGCGGATTACCTTCAACGATGTCGATGTCACGGCGGATGGTGTCCTCGGCGAAGTCGATCAGGGCGGAACGCTGCTTGAGGGTATTCTCAATGTGGGCCGGGCGGCGGTAGCGTCCGAAATGGTCGGTGTCAGCGAGGAAGCTTTCACCCGCACCGTGACCTATCTGAAAGAGCGCAAGCAGTTCGGCAAGCTGATCGGCGAATTCCAGGGGCTGCAGCATCGTGCGGCGCATCTCTATACCGAGATCGAAATCACCAAGGCTGCGGTGATGAAGGCATTGCAGATGCTGGATAGCGATTTCGACAAGGCTGGCGCCGCGGTGGCCGTTGCCAAGGCCAAGGCAGGCTCGATCACAACGCTGGCGGTGCAGGAAGCGGTGCAGATGCACGGTGGCGTCGGCATGACCGACGCATTCGACATCGGCTTCTTCATGAAGCGCGCGCGGGTGTGTCAGGAGTTGTTCGGTGACACCGCATATCACACTGAGCAATTGGCACGGCTGAAGGGGTACTAAGCACCCGAGAACTTTTGTTGTGAACGAAAATGGCCGGGCTTAGCCCGGCCATCGCTGTAAGAAGTTGTGTTGTTACCGGATCGGCGGGGCGTACTGGATGCCGCCGCCGTTCCATAGCTGGTTCAGGCCGCGCGGAATCTTCAGCTTCGATCCTTCGCCGACATTGCGGTCGTAAACCTCGCCGTAATTGCCGACATGGCGGATAATGCGCGCAGCCCAATCTTTCGTGAGATCCATTTCCTGGCCGTAGGCGCCTTCGGTGCCGACCAGCCGCATCACGTCCGGCTTCTTGGACTTCAGCGCTTCGTCGATATTCTTCGAGGTCACGCCGAGTTCTTCGGCATTGATCATCGCGTAGATCGTCCACTTCACGATCAGCAGCCATTCGTCGTCGCGCTGCCGCACCACTGGGGCCAGTGGTTCCTTGGAAATGACATCCGGGAGGATGACATGTTCGAGCGGCTTGGTGAGCCGCTGCCGCAGCGCGTAAAGTTGCGACACGTCCGTGGTCAGCGTATCGCACTGGCCTGAATCATAGGCCTTGATGACATCTTCGAGTTTCGGGAAATTCAGTTCCTGATACTTGATGTTGTTGGCGCGGAAGTAGTCGGCCAGATTGAGCTGCGTGGTGGTACCGGCCTGAACGCAGACCTTGCTGCCGTCGAGTTCCAGGCCTGAGTCGATCTTGCGGGACTCGCGCACCATGAAGCCTTCGCCGTCATAATAGGTGACGGCCGCGAAGTTCAGGCCGTATTCCGTCTCGCGCGACATGCTCCAGGTGGAGTTGCGCGACAGAATATCGACCTTGCGATTGCGCAATTCCTTGAAGCGCTCGCTGGCATCGAGCGGAACGAACTTCACCTTGGTTGGGTCGTTGAAGATCGCGGCGGCAACAGCACGGCATATATCGACGTCGAACCCGGACCAGTTGCCTTTGTCGTCGGGGATCGAAAAGCCCGGCAGGCCGGTGTTGACACCGCACAACACTGCGTCGCGCTTGATGGTGCGCTTCAGCGTTCGGGTGTCATATCGTTCGTAGGTGATGGCGGCAGCGGCGACGGCAATGGCGATGATCGTTCCGACCGTCAGACCGGAGGC
>CALRLJ020000217.1:0-6432 GCA_943368635.1 Sediminibacterium ginsengisoli
TCCCGCCATGATCTCACCCCAGCGTAGATCGAACGACCCGACCATCGAGGCAAGGCCCACCGGCAACGTCTTGTTTGCATCGCTGCCAATCATGATGAGCGCGAAGGTGTAGTCGGTCCAAGACAGCAAGAATGAAAAAATCGCGACCGTGATCAACCCAGGCAGCGACAACGGCAGCACAACCCGCAGGAACGCGCCAAGCCGCGTGCAGCCATCGACCATTGCGGCTTCTTCCAACTCGAACGGCATGCCTTTAAAGAAACCCCACAGAAACCAAACGCCAAGCGGCAGCGTCAGCGTCAGATGCGATGCGATCAAACCGGTTAGGGTATCGCTGAGGCCAAGGCGCGCGAAAATCGTGAACATAGGGATCGCTATCAGCAACGGCGGAAACATGTACGCATAAAGCATCGCGCCAACGATCAGCTTCTTGCCCCGGATGCGCTGGCGCGTCACGGCGTAAGCAATCATCACCGAAAAGATCATCGTCACAACGACGGTAACCACTGCAACGATGACGCTGTTCACGAAATGCGTCGGGTAATCCGTCAATTCGAGCAAGTTGCGATAGTATTCAAGCGTAAACGGTCCCGGCATCAGTGAAACCGTACTGAGCAGGCTCGTCGGCTCGCGCAGACTGGAGATGAACATCCAGTAGATCGGAAACGCCGAATAGATCGCGATGACGATCGCAGCACCATACAGACTTAGCCGCGCAGGAAGCGATTTGACGGCAGCCATTAATCGTCCTCCAGAGGGAAGATGCGAAAGTAGACAAACACAGCGACTGACAGTATCGCGAACGATATCGTCGCAATCGCCGCACCTCCGCCAATATCAAACAGGCTGAACGCATGGCGGTACGACAGAATCGCCAGATGCTCGGTCGATCCGACCGGCCCACCGCGGGTCAGAAGCCAGATCACGTCGAACTTGTTGAACATCCAGATCGCGCGCAGCAGCACCACCACGGTCAAGATTGGTTTCAGCATGGGCAGCGTAATATGGAAGAATCGCTGCACAGCCGTGGTGCCATCCACCCGCGCGGCCTCATAAAGTGACGTAGGAACGGTCTGTAGCGCTGCAAGAAAGCAGGTTGTCACGAACGGCGTCCACATCCAGACGCTGACAAGGATGACTGATGTCATCGCTGCGCCTGAACTCTCGAACCAGTTCACAGGCGGCAGCCCCATGGCCGCGATGGCTTTGGTGATGATGCCAATGCTGCCATCCACCATCCACTTGAACGTAAGAATGACCACCACGGTCGGCAGCAGATACGGAAGGATGGACAGCCCACGCACAAAATTACGGCCCGGGAACGTCTCGTTCAGGATCAGCGCAAAACCAATGCCGAGCACCACCTGAAGTACGATTGAACCGGCCGAATAGACAATGCCGTTCCAGAGTGCGCGCCAGAACTCCGGCAGTTTCAGAATCGTGATGTAGTTATCCAGACCAACCCACTTCGCCTCGCCGACAAACGAGTCGAGCTTGTAGAAACTCAGACTGATGGCATACGCCACCGGCGCGACGATCAGAACGAGCGTCACGAGAAGTCCTATCACCAGAAAGGTGTATATCGTTGCCTTCGAACTCAAAATCGTCTTTCCGGGGAAAGGCCCGGCCGGGAGCATCCGGCCGGGCAGTTGGCAAACGCGTTTCTTATGCCGTGAGCTTGCGCATCTTGTCGCCAGCCGCCTTGACGCAATCGGCTGCCGGCATGTTCTTCAAGATCCGGTTCTGCAGCATCTCGGGGATCACAAAGCCTTCGAAGACCTTGCCCGGACGCAAATCGGGCGCGGGGCCTTCCGTATCGACGGATGTCAGGATCATCGACTTGTCGACAATAAAGCCCTTCATCGTTTCAACGGCTTCCTTGTGCTTTTCGATCAGCGGGTGAGCACGCCAACGTGCATCCTCGTAGACGTCGAGGCGCGGAGGCTGGAAGTGCAGCGGCGCGGTGTGCAGGAAGTTGATGTACTGGTTTTCGGTGAACCACTTCATGAACTTCATCGACTCGCTTGAGTTCGGCGTCTTCAGCACCACCCAACCGTCATAGCCGTGGTTGACGGCCTTGGCCTTCCCCGCGCTGTCCATGTACGGCATGATTCCGTACTTGGTCGCGAGAGCCGGTGATGTGCGTTCAAGCGCCTCGATAATACGGCCAGCATAGGCTGTATGCCCAACCTTGTCCGAGGAGAAGTTGGAGAGCACTTCGCCAAAGCTCGCCTGGCTCGTGCCTGACGGCATGGTCTTGTAGAGATCCGCGAAGAAATCGAGATAGGCAGCGACCTTCGGCGCATTGGTGGAACTGTCGATCGCGACGTTCCACTTATCGTCGAACAGCTTGACGCCTTCTGCCCACATGAAGCCAGGTGAGAGCCAGTTGGTCGCACCATTGCTGCCGATCGGGAACAGCGAACCTGAGCGGCCGTCCTCGTTCAGCGCCTGCGAATTCTTGAGCATCTCAGCCCAGGTCTTAGGAACGCTCAGACCCTTCTTTTCATAGAGATCCTTGCGATAGTAGATCCAGGCCAGATTGTAATCGTAGGGATACCAATAGGTTTCGCCCTTGATGGGGAAGAGAATTTTCGGTCCCCATTTGTGCTTGCTGGTCAGTTCAGTCAGCGGCATCAGGTGCCCTTCCGCCTGCAGCAGAAGGACGTGGCCAACGAAAGCGAACGTCGCAATATCGTAAGGCTGGCCGCCACGCAGCGACGTCGTCACCTTGGTGAAGGCATCGTCAAGCGGCACGGAATCGACAATGACCTGCGTGCCAAACTGGCGCTCGTATTCGGCGCAGGCAACTTTCAGCGCGCGAATGCTGTCGATGGACGTTTCGGTATTGAGGAAGCGGATTGTCTTCTTCCCCTGCCCCCAAACTGCCGGCGCGCCGAGCGTGCCCGCCGCGATTCCAGCACCGACTGCACCAGCGCCCTTGATGAGTGTGCGGCGATTGATATTCCCGTTCTTAGACATTCCCTTGTCTCCCATGCAATTCACTGTTGTGAATGTTCGTTATGGTTTCTTGGTAATCTAGAGTCGCTGTCCCGTTGCTTTCGAGAACAGATGGAGCCGCCCAGCCTGAAGCCGGACGGGAATTTTCTGACCGAACGACCAGTTATCGACGCGATCGGTAAGAATACGCAGACGCGCACCGCTTACTTCACCGATCCCAAGGGTCTGCGCGCCGAGTTGCTCGATGACGCCGACTTCGAATGCAAGTGCATCCGGCCCCTCGCCGAGCAAAATGTGTTCGGGCCGGACGCCGAGAACAATGTCTTCATTAACGGCCCGATATTCGGCGGGCAGCGCTATCCGCAACGCCCCGCTTTCGAATACGCCTTTCGAGGCCCGCCCCTCGATCAGATTCATTTCGGGGGAACCTATGAACCCGGCCACGAATAAGTTGACTGGACGGTCATAGACTTCCAGCGGCGCACCGACTTGCTGCACGTGGCCGTCACGCATGATGACGATACGATTGGCGAGCGTCATCGCCTCGACCTGATCATGAGTCACGTACACCATGCTGGTGCCTACCTCCTGATGCAGCCGGGCGATTTCCTCACGCATGCGAACGCGCAGCTTGGCGTCCAGATTGGACAACGGCTCATCCAGCAGAAACACTTCGGGTTCGCGCACAAGCGCCCGGCCAAGCGCGACGCGCTGCATCTGGCCACCCGAAAGCTGCTTTGGCTTGCGCTTCAGATATTCGTCGAGACCGAGCATCTTTGCGGCACGCTGGACCCGCATATCGATTTGGGCCGGGTCCATCTTCCGCATCCGCAGACCGAAGGCGAGATTCTCGTAGATCGTTTTGTGCGGATAGAGCGCGTAGTTCTGGAACACCATCGCGATGTTGCGATCTTTCGGTTCGAGCGCGGTCACGTCGCGATCGCCGATAAAGATCTTGCCGGAGGTAATTTCCTCAAGACCTGCCAACATCCGCAACGTCGTTGACTTCCCGCAACCCGAAGGCCCCAGGAACACAACAAACTCGCCATCGCGAATCGTCAGATCGACGCCGTGAACGGCGACCACCGGACCATAAGCCTTGCGAACCTTTTCGAGTCTAATCTCTGACATAGATCACTTGTTCTTGGATCACTTGTTCTTGGATCACTTGTTCTGGGCGGCCACGAAATCGTGGATGCGATGATTGATCGGCGCGAGCGCCTTTTGAATGTCGCGATAAATGGGGAAACCCTTATCGTAGATGGCAGCCCGCGCCGGGTCCGGTGTCGCCCGCGACACGATCTGGACCGTTCCCGCTGCGTGATGCTCGTCCTTGAAGACGCCGATGCCGACACCCGCAAGCAACGCCGCACCATACGATGCATCCGCAACCGCCGGGAGTTCGACGGTAATATTCAGTACGTCGGCGACAATCTGCCGCCACAAGGCGCTGCGGGCGCCTCCACCTGTCAGACGCGCGGTCGTGAAGCCCAATCCCTTGGATTTCATGACATCGAGGCAATCGCGTAGCGAGTAGGCCACCCCTTCGTAGAGCGCGCGAACGAAGTGACCGCCACCGTGATTGAAGCCTGCCCCGACAAAATCGGCTCGTAGCAATGGATCCCAATACGGGCTGCGCTCACCGTTGAGATAAGGATGAAAGAACAATCCTTCCGAACCGGGACGCACCGCTGCCGCGCGCACGTCCATGGCGTCGAACACAGCGCTGCCATCTTCGCCTTCACGGCGGAAGAAGGTGTCGCGCAGCCATTTGTGCGCGGACGCGCAGGAATTGGTCGCCGCAATAACGTACCAGTGGTCCGGCACAACATGGTAGTAATTGATCAGCGAGAAATCCGGCCTCGCCTTGGGCGACAGCACATTGACCGTCGCCGCCGTCGCCAGTTTTACGACGCCGACCCCCTCGCGCACCATGCCGGCGCCGAATGTCTCGGCTGCGGTGTCCGATGTGCCGCAAACGACCAGCGTTCCTTCCGCCAGACCTGTCGCTTGCGCCGCCTTTGCCGTTACCTTGCCGACGACGGCGCTCGGCTTAACGATCGGTGGCAATGTGGCCATCGGCCAACCGATCATGTCGCACAATTCCTTGGACCATTCGGCAGTCTGCGCATCGAGCATCAGCGTGCCGAGCGCATCGATGGTATCGGTCTCCCAAGTACCGGTGAATTGCGCGCGCAGCCAGTCCTTGGCGACATAAAGCCGCTTCACCCGCGCAAACGCTTCCGGCTCGTGGTTACGCAGCCACAGCATCTGTGGCAGCGTCCAGGTCGGATTGGCGCGGTTCGCGCCGATTTCGAGAATGCGAGCGTCAGCCTTGTCGCGAAGCTGCTGCGTTTCCTCCCGGCTGCGCTGATCGTTCCAGAGAATGGCCGGACGGATCACATGACCGTCGGCATCCTCCAGCACCTGCGTGTGTGCCCCGGCGGAAAACGAAATCGCGGAAACATCCGAGGCCGGACGTCCCGATGCCTTTAACCCGCGACGCAATGCATCGCAGGCTGCGAGCCACCAATCGTCCGGGTTTTGTTCACTCCAGCCGGGATTCGGCGACGATGTCGCGACCGGCGACGACGCCTCACTCACCAGTGAGCCGTCGGCCTTGATGATGCTGATCTTGAGCGAGCCTGCACCAAGATCGATACCGATCAGAAGAGGATCAGATGCTGCCAAAATTTGCACCCTCCCCTCTAGCCGTTCGGATGTGCGCCATGTCAATCACGACGAATGTCTTTCGCATTCGTCCGCGCACGCAATCCAATCTTACCGGGGTTGAACAGGTTCTCAGGATCGAGTGCATCCTTCACCGACTGCAACACGGCAAGGCCGGCGCCGAGTTCACGCTTCATCCACGGATTGCGGAACAGACCAGCGCCGTGGTGATGCGCGATCGAACCACCGTGATCGAGCGTCAACTGTTGCACGGTATCCCAGAGCTTCTGGTGAATAGGCAACGCTTGATCGTCCGGCATTGGGGGCAGCCGCACTGTCATATACTGGCAAGCGCCCTCGGGATAAACATGCGACCAGTGCGCGCCGAAATGTATTCCCGGATAGATCGCGCGCACGGCGTTGCCGATGGCGTCGTACATCGCGGGAATCGTGGACCAGTTACCGGTCACCTCGATGGTATCGTTGAAATAGCCTGCGTCATGCCATTTCTGAGAATAGGCGACATAGCGATTCTGCTTCCAGTGCAGATAAGGACCGTCAGGTCCGACCTCACCGCCCTGAGCCGCAGCGATTTCAAGCGCCATGCTCTGCTCAGCGGTCACCATCGGCTCGCTGCCGCAAAATTGGAGCACCGCGAGAAACGGCTTGGTCTTGAACAGCGCTATATCCTTGGTCCGCTCGTCGCTCTCGATACGATCATAGAGCCGAACGATTGTCGGGCGCAGCTCAGCCTGCATAATGAGACGGGCGCTGTCCAAAGCTGCCTGCAACGACGGGAAT
>CALRLJ020000218.1:0-6408 GCA_943368635.1 Sediminibacterium ginsengisoli
GACGGGAATGCGACCACGACGCCGCGCTCCACGGCTGGCTTCTTGAAAATACGCAGCGTCGCCTCGGTAATAATTCCGAGCGCACCTTCGCTGCCGATCATCAGGTCGCGGATGGACGGGCCGACTGAACGACGCGCAACCGGCCGCACTTCGAGCGGCGTACCGTCCGGCAGCACGGCCTTAAGGCCGACAACAATGTCTTCGATCTTTCCATAGCGGCTGCTCAATTGTCCGCCGCCGCGGCAGGCAAGCCAGCCACCGACAGTCGAGATTTCGATGGACTGCGGCAGATGTCCGCTGGTGTATCCCGCGTCGTTGAGCTGCTGTTCGAAATCTGCGCCATTCATCCCGGCCTGTACGGTGACAACCGCATCGACGGGATTGATGGAGACAATCTTGTCGAGCCGGCGCGTATCCACCATGATCTCGCCGCCGAGCGGGATCGCGCCGCCAAGGACGCCCGAACCGTTACCGTACGGAATAATCGGAACGCTGCGCGCCTTCGCAAGCTGAACAATGCGAATAATCTCGTCCTGGTTCGCTGGGCGCACGACAAGACGCGGAACCGCGCCTGCAATATCTCCCGCACGTTCTCGAAAAACGGCAAACGGCAAACGATCCCTCGAATAGCCGAGCCTCTGGTCGAAGGACGTCAGAACATTGTCTTTACCGACGACCGCGCCAAACGCCGAAGCCAGATCTTCGTCGATGCGATCGGTATCGCGGACTGCAGCGATGGTGGTTGCTGTCATGATAGCCCCTGCCCAGAGGCCAGATTCGCCACGCTCACTCGACGTTCTCCCTGATCGCATCAGTTTCTGTGATTGAACAAATAGTTTGCGCAATCGTTTGTTCAAACGTCGTACAAACTTCCGCGCTGGTCAAGTTAAAATTTATCGAGGAGCCGGACCTGTGGAAGCGCGAGCGACAAGGCCATCAGGCGCCAATGGCGCAACAGGCTGCGGCTTACCACCGTTCAAGAGATCGATCAGGAGGTCCGAAGCAATTTCGCCCATGAGTTCAGTCGGCATCTTCACGGACGTCAGCTGGGGATAGAGCATCGTCGCGACCGGCGCGTCATGTAGTCCCATCACCGAGACATCGCATGGAATTTGCACACCGGCTTCGTGCAAGACGGCCATTGCACCTGCCGCCGTCACCAGCGTAGCGCCCAGAACCGCCGTCGGCTTTAAAGCGAGAAGACTTCGCATCGCGTTCGCCCCGCCCTCCGCAGTATATCCCGCAACGGCAACGAGTTTCGGATCGAAGGGAATGCGATGACGCTTGAGGCCGTCGCGATAACCCGCAAGACGTTCGCCAGCGTTGAAGCCACCGGGCCGGCCCGCCAGATGCGCAATACGCCTGTGTCCCATCTGCGCCAAATGATCGACGGCAATCGCCGCCGCGGCACGGCTGTCCAGCACGACGCAGTAAGGGCTACCGGCCAGTTGCCGGTTGAGCAGCACGAACGGCGTGTGGGTAGATTCCAGCTCCTCACGAAGGAGTTGATCGTCGTCGAGGCTGGCGACCAGCAATCCGTCGGCGCGGTTGCCGTGCGACAACCGATGATAGACTGCATCGGTTGCACCCGACTCGCGATGCGCGATCAGCAATGAATAGCCATGTCGGGCGGATGATTTTTCCGCGCCACGAATGGCTGATGCGAATACCGGGTTATCGAGTTGCGGAACGATCAGGCCGAGAGTCTGGCTCCGCGATGTTCGCAAACCTTGCGCAAGCGTGTTCGGCGAATAGTCCAGAGTCTGCGCGCTCTTCAGAATACGCTCACGGGTTTCGTCCCGAATACGCTGATTTGTCTCGCCACGAAGTACGCGAGACGCCGTGGAAATATCCACGCCTGCCATGCGAGCCACATCAGCCAGTCGCGGTCTCATCTATGCACCGACAATTTCAATGATGCCATAAGTTTAGGAGACCGCTCCTGACGAAGCAAGCGCATCGATGTCTCTTTGTCCAATTTCGATGAGCTGACAAGCCCAGTTACTCGTTGAACCCCACATATTAAATGAAATCGCTGTTGGCTTCGCGATAATAAACCGGAGTTTACTGCATCGACGCCCCGATCCAGGTGCAGCCGCCCGGCAGGAACCTTACCGATCATTTGAGAGCTTTTGAGAGGGGGGCCTTCTCGATGCTCACCGAGCGCATGAAATGCTCCGGAGAAAATCGCTGAATCCGCCTGTCGCCCTAGTAAAGGTTTCGCTTGGCATCCTGTCCGATAACGAAATCGATCAGCTTCGCTGGCACGAATGCCCGCCCCTGATTGCGTAACATCTCACCCCAAGTCGGCAGACGGGAGCGTGCAACACGCCTGTCTGGATTCCAGAGATCCGATCGCTTTAGCGCCTTGCTGCAGTGCAGATAGACTTCGACGACATCGACAACGATCACAGAGCGTGGGCGCTTCCCATCCATAACGAAACGGCTCATGAGTTCCTCATGAACCGAGACGGTGGCGATCCCGTTGATGCGCAGCATCTCATCGATGCCGGGAATAAAAAATAGAAGACCGACGGCCGGCGCATGCATCACATTTGTCAATGTATCGAGCCGATTGTTCCCCGGCCGATCCGGAAATGCCAGCCGCTTCGAATCGATTGTGTGAACAAATCCGGGCTCACCACCGCGCGGAGAGACATCCGCTAGGCTATCCGGCCTGCTCGTGCCGACACAAAAGAAAGGCGACAGAGAAATGAACGTCACCGCGAAATCGTCAAGATAGTCGATGGCCTTGTCACGAATAGGCTTTGACGCCTGCGGGTAGACCGTTCGCAATGCGGCTTCATCCGCAATTGCCTTGTCGTCAGGGATGACTTTTCCGCCGGTCATGCCATTCCCCCCGCGCTAGCTGCGCTTCAGAAAGAAGTATCCGCACAGCAGGATCGGAACCGCCAGCGTGACCCACGACACACCGTCCCATACGCCATCTCCGACCAACGCAGAGATAAGGCCGACGACACTCAATACACCGAGCACCATGGGTATCGCGAATATCTGGCCGTTGGTTTGACAGCGCGGCTTTGGATTGTCCTTCATGAGGTATAGATCGGGCGATGGTCCGAAGCCGAGGCATCGACGACGACACGCTCGATACTGACTCCGGACTGCCGCCGACGCAGCCATAGGTAAAGTCCCGTGATCAGTACGGCGATAGTAATAATATCAAGAATCGCCCAGATGATTTTCAGCGGCATTCCACCATAGTCACCGAAGTGCAGCGGCTGAGAGACCAGTAGAGTTGCAACATACCACGGAAGATCCCGGCTATCCGTCAACACTCCGGTTTCGGCATCGATCAAGGCCGGCTTGAGCAGCTTCGCTGTCAGCGGCGTGTTGCCCCGCATGAAGACCGCGTAGTGACTCTTGCTGCTGAAGATCGTTCCCGGAAAGGCGACGAACGCCGGCTTCATGTTCGGCTCTGCCTTGATCGCAACCTGCACCGCCGCATCGATCGACGACGGATGGACGGGCAACGGCTTGTCCTTGTATTGCGCGGTCATCTCAGCAAGCTGCCCGAATTGCCAAACCTTGATAACAAGCTCGGCCCACGTGTTGATCACGCCGGTAAAGCCGACAACAAGCATCCACATCACCAGCACAATGCCAGTGATATTGTGAACGTCGAGCCAGCGGACCACACGAACCCGGTCGCGCCGATAAGTTCCGAACCTCAGCTTCCGCATCGACGGCGCATACACGACGATGCCGGAAATGATCGCCACACAGAACAGAATGCCCATAAATCCGAGAAACAATTTTCCGGGCAGCCCCACGAACATGTCGGTGTGCAACTTGAGCATGATGTAGGTGAAACGCCCGGTGACGTCCGGAGCATCCAGATAGGCCGCTGTATTGGCATCGACGCGAACGATTCTGTTGTCGACAGGGCTGGCTTCGAGCGACTTGCCGATGCTGACCATCAGCGCGTTAGCGTCATCCGGATCCCAGATCAGGAAATGCGGCACCCGATCCGGATCTTTTGACAAACTGTTTTTGACGATCAGATCGAGATTCGCCCGCGGCGTCCCTTCGGGCACCTTTGCTGCCTCGACCTCTTCATGCAGCAGATGATCGATCTCATGATGGAAGATCAGCGGCAGGCCCGTGATGCAAAGCATCAGCATGAAAACGGTGCAGATGATGCTGGACCATTTGTGAGTCCAGCCCCATCTGCGAAGCGATTTGCCGGTGCCAGCCAAAGATCGCTCTCCTAGTTCCAGGCGTACTTCAGAGTTCCAAGGATAGTCCGCGCCGTCCCAAGGCCACAGTAAGCCAAGCCAGTCAGACACGATGCGACATAGTAGCGGTTTGTCAGGTTCTTTGCGGTGACTTGAGCGGACCAACCCTTCAAGTCCGGCCGTACATAGGCGAAGTCATAATTCACGCTGGCATCGAACAGCGTGTAGTCCGGAAGAACAAAAGTGTTGTAGAGATCGCCATAGCTCTCGCCGACATAACGAACGCCTGCTCCAACACCGAGACCCGCAAGCGGACCATCGAACCAAGTGTACTTCGCCCAAAGCGAAGCTTGATCGATCGGCACAGCATTCACATATTTTCCCTGAGCGCCAACCGCACTCTTGGTGACCTTGGCATCCGTATGCGTGTAGCCCGCAATGATCTGGAGTTCACGCGTGATGTTTCCACGCGCTTCCAGCTCGATTCCGCGTGAACGGACCGCATCGGTCTGGACGTTATAGAGGAAATTAACGGGATCGGCCGTCAGAACATCATTTTGCTTGATGTCAAAATAAGCTGCGGTCAGCATCAGGTTGGAGCCGACGGGCTGGAATTTCGCACCCACTTCCCAACCTTCACCTGTCGTTGGCTTGAACGCCTCACCTGTTCGGCTCGCATTGGCATTCGGAACGAAGGAGGTCGAGTAATTGGCATAGGGCGACAGGCCAAAATCGAACAGATAGTTCAGGCCAACGCGTCCGGTTCCGGCTGAATCGTTCCGGGCATAGGTGCCCGCGGGAGGATAGCCAAAGGGCGGTGCAGCAGAAGATATCACTTCTGTGTTGACCCAATCTTGTCGGCCTGTCAGCGACAGCGTCCAGCGATCCAGTTTGATCTGGTCCTGAGCATACAAGCCAACCTGATCGATCTTGTTGTTAAGCAATATGCCTGGGGTTAACGAACTTGCCGGCGGAATCGGAGACATCCCATAAACAGGGTTGTATGCGTTAATCGGCAAAAGGAATGTATTTCGATAGTCCGAGCTTCCTGTCTCGCGCAGGTAGTCGAGGCCAACGAGAACCTTGTGAGTCAGCATACCCGTCCGAAAATCTGCCTGAAGCTGATTGTCGAGAGTAAGATTCTGCGCCTTCGAGCTAATGTAGTTGTAGCTGCGATTCACGAGCGAGTTGCTCAAGGGCACCATCCCCTCAGAACGCACACTCTGCAAATCGTTAGTCACTTCCAAATAACGCAGGTTCTGGCGGAACTGCAGATTGTTATCGAAGCGATGCTCGAACTCATAGCCAATGGCCGCCTGCTCAAGCTTGTAACCATCCACGCCTGGCTCGCCAATGTAGCGGCTGTAGGGGATGCGGCCGTTTGGATTGGGCAGGAACGACACCTGTCCGGGCACGTATTGCTGGTACCCCTTGTTGTCGATCTTTTGATAGTGCGAGAGAATGGTGAAACTGGTGTCCGTTGTCGGCCGCCATGTGAGACTTGGCGCGATGAAGAGTTTGTTGTCCTGCACGAAGTCGGTCTGCGTATCGCTCTGGCGAGCGAGACCTACTAGGCGATAGAGAAACTCACCGTTCTTATCGATCGGACCGCCGATATCGAATGCGCCCTGGATGCGGTTGAAAGAGCCAAACGTACCTTCGACTTCATAATGCGGCGTCGCGGTTGGCCGTTTGCTGATCATGTTAATGAATCCGCCAGGGTTAGTCTGCCCGTAAAGGCCAGACGACGGTCCCTTCAAGACCTCCAGCCGTTCTAGCCCGTAGGGCTCGATCTTCGGCATCGCGAACTGGACCCCGTCTCGGGGTAGACGCAAACCATCCAGATACTGGATGGCATCGAATCCCCGAACCTTGAAGCCGTCGAAGAAGGCATTGGCGCCATAACTCTGGATCGAAACGCCCGGCGTATACTGGAGCGCGTCCTGAACGGTCTGCGCGCCCTGATCCTTGATCTGGTCTTTTGTCACGATCGAAATGGACTGCGGCGTCTCAAGCAATGGAGTATCGGTTTTCGTACTCGTTGCACTCTGCCGGGCGGAATAGCCGACAACCGGCCCATTCGCTCTTTCGCCGACCTGGGCTTGAACAGGCTGCGCGGGCGCAGGTGCCACGCGCGGGGCGCGGCGCGGCCGTGTGCGCTGGCCTGTGACTCTTACTTCCGGAAGGGTTGTTGCCGATGGCTTCTGCG
>CALRLJ020000219.1:0-6407 GCA_943368635.1 Sediminibacterium ginsengisoli
ATCATGCTGGATGAGCCGTCAGAGGGCATCATGCCGGTGCTTGTCGACGAGATGTTCGAACTGTTCCGCAAAATGAAGTCCGAAGGAACGACCATCCTGCTTGTCGAACAGAATGTAGAGCTGGCGCTCGATATAGCGGATCGCGCCTATGTGCTCGATCAAGGATCTGTTGTGCATCATGCGACGGCAGCCGCGTTGCTGGCCGATGATGAAATCAAGGAGCGTTACTGCTCGGTCTAGCTCAGGGAGCCAGATCGTGTTTTTGCGTTTCCTATAAATTATCATTCGATAAATAAACTAAGGAGCTATCATCGTGAAAGTCGACAGAGCCGCCATCTACGAAGCCGCCAAGAAGCTCTCGAACTGGGGTCGTTGGGGCGCGGACGATCAGATCGGAACGCTCAACAATGTGAGTTCTGAGGATGTCATCAACGCCGGCAAGCTCATCAAGAAAGGGAAGGTCTTCTCGCTGGGCCTGTCCTTGAAAGAGCCAATTCAGTCCGGACTGTTTGGCGGTCGCTGGAATCCAATCCACACCATGCTGGCCACGGGCACCGACGCCGCGGCGGGCAATCAGGACATCCCGTCGCCATATCTGCGCTATGCGGACGACGCGATCAACATGCCCTGTCAAGCTTCGACGCAGTGGGATGCGCTCTGTCACATCTTTCTCGATGACAAGATGTACAATGGCTATGACGCCAAGCTGGTTGATGCGCGCGGCGCAAAGAAGCTCGGCATTGAGCATACGCGTGACAAGATGGCAGGCCGTGGTGTGCTGCTCGATGTCGCGCGGTTCAAGGGCGTGGACTCGCTCGACGACGGCTACGCAATCACCAATGCCGACCTTGACGCGTGCGCCCAACAGCAAGGTGTCGAAATCCGCAAGGGCGACTTCGTGATTGTCCGTACCGGCCATCAGGAGCGTTGCCTGAAGAAAAAGGATTGGTCGGGATACGCGGGCGGCGATGCACCGGGTATGGCGTTTGAGACTTGCTACTGGATTCGCGAAAAGGACATCGCCGCTATCTGCACGGACACCTGGGGTTGCGAGGTTCGTCCGAACGAGACGAACGAGGCCAACCAACCGTGGCATTGGGTGGTGATCCCGGCCATCGGGATTTCCATGGGCGAGATTTTCTATCTGAAAGAACTCGCGGAAGATTGCGCGCAGGATAAGGTTTATGAATTCTTCTTCGCCGCGCCGCCGATGCATCTGCCGGGAGCGGCCGGCTCGCCAATCAATCCTCAGGCAATCAAGTAACCGCGGAGACATCTGATGGCAAAGCACCTCAAGCGCAGCCGCGATGCTGTCCAGCGGGCTGAGGACGATTCAAAAGTCCGCGTCACAGTTGAAGGAATTCTTGCAGACATTGAGAAGCGCGGCGATGACGCGGTTCGTGAACTGTCCGTCAAGTTTGACCAGTGGGATCGCAAGGACTATCGGCTCACCGATGCCGAGATCAAGGATTGCGTAGGGCAATTGTCCAAGCGGAACATCGACGACATCAAATTCGCGCAGGAGCAGGTCCGCAATTTCGCGCAGCACCAGCGCAATTCGATGAAGGATGTTGAGGTCGAAACGCTGCCGGGCGTTGTCCTTGGCCACAAGAACATTCCGGTCAATTCCGTCGGCTGTTATGTCCCGGGTGGCAAGTATCCGCTGCTGGCATCCGCGCATATGTCCGTGATCACCGCAAAGGTCGCCGGCGTCTCGCGTATTATCACTTGTGCTCCACCGTTCCAGGGGAAGCCGGCTCCGGCCATTGTCGCAGCCCAGCATCTTGCAGGTGCGGATGTCATCTATTGCCTCGGCGGTATTCAGGCTGTTGGCGCGATGGCGATCGGAACCGGGTCGATCTCGCCGGTGGATATGCTGGTCGGGCCGGGCAATGCATTCGTGGCGGAAGCCAAGCGTCAGCTTTACGGGCGCGTGGGCATCGATTTATTCGCCGGTCCAACCGAAACGCTGGTGATCGCCGATGACACCGTGGACGGCGAGATGTGTGCAACCGATCTGCTCGGGCAGGCGGAGCACGGTCCGAATTCTCCCGCGATCCTGCTCACCAATTCGGAGAAACTCGCACGCGAGACCATGGCGGAAATCGAGCGCCTCTTGAAGATCCTGCCGACCGGCGCGGTCGCGGCCAAGGCTTGGGAGGACTATGGTGAAGTGATTGTCTGCGACTCGGAAGAGGAGATGGTGAAGGAAGCAGATAGAATTTCCTCCGAGCACGTGCAGGTCATGACGCGTGATCCGGATTACTTCCTGAACAACATGACCAACTATGGCGCTTTGTTCCTTGGGCCACGTACCAACGTCGCCTACGGTGACAAGGTGATCGGCACCAACCACACCCTGCCTACCAACAAGGCGGCTCGCTATACGGGCGGTCTGTGGGTCGGGAAATTCCTCAAGACTGTCACGTATCAACGTGTGCTGACCGATGAGGCATCGGCGATGATCGGCGAATACTGTTCGCGTTTGTGCATGCTGGAAGGCTTTGCGGGTCATGCCGAGCAGGCCAATGTCCGCGTCCGGCGCTATGGCGGCCGCAACGTGCCGTATGCGAGCGCCGCCGAATGAGCGCTCAATCTCTGCCCGTAACGCCGTCGTTCCGGCTGGACGGGCGGCGTGCGCTGGTCACCGGGGCAGGCCGCGGAATTGGCCTTGCCGCGGCAACAGCGCTGGCGGAAGCGGGTGCGCATGTCACGTTGTGCGCGCGTACGGCGAGCGAGATCGGCGAGGCAGCGGCGGCCCTGAGCAAGAAGGGCTTTTCGGCGGATACGCTCGCCCTCGATGTAACCGACGTGCCGGCTTTCCGCGCAGCGATTGATGCGCGCGAGCCGTTTCATATTTTCGTCAACAATGCGGGGACCAATCGGCCAAATTCCTTCACCGACGTGCCGGTCGAGGATTTCGATACCGTGATGAACCTGAACGTGCGCGCGGCATTCTTTGCCGCACAATCCATTACCAGGCGTATGGTCGCAGCGGGTGTGCGCGGTTCGATCATCAACATGTCCTCGCAAATGGGGCATGTCGGAGGCGCTAACCGCTCGCTTTACTGTGCTTCGAAGTGGGCGATGGAAGGCTTCTCCAAGGCGATGGCGATCGATCTTGCGCCGCAGGGCATTCGCGTGAACACGTTGTGTCCGACCTTCATCGAGACCCCGATGACAAGGCCATTCTTCGAGAATGTTGCGTTTAAAGAGAGCGTACTCTCGAAAATCAAGCTGGGTCGCATTGGCACAGTTGAAGATCTGATGGGTGCGATCGTCTTTCTTGCCGGCGATGCCTCGGCCCTGATGACGGGTTCATCGCTCATGATCGATGGTGGATGGACGGCTGATTGATGATCGGTCCATGCATCCCGGATCGCTACGGCATTTGCAGCGGTGCCGCGTCGTAGATCTGGATCGTCGATGGTTCGGACAGCATACCCCGCAGTGCTTTGACAAATTCACGAGACGCGGGCACCTGAAAATGAGCCATCAGCGCCTGCTTGTCGGCCCATTCCTCAACGAAGACGAAACGAAGCGGATTTTCACAGTCGATGTGAACTGCATGGGACATGCAACCCGGTTCGGTGCGCGAGCGATGGACATGCTCAAGGCTGAGTTTGCGAACGTCGTCGAACGCTTCCGGTTTGGCGCACGCGTCGCCCGTCACCACAATCATGCCTTCCTCCAGAGCCTGTTTTGATCGCCTGATTGCCCAGCAGGCTAGCCAACAAGGCATCCGTCGGGAAGGGGGACGAGCATTTTCGGACGTGAACTCGCAGGAGAAACGCACCGGCCACGCAAATTGCCAAAAAGAAAGCAATCTGCGTGGCCGGATGAACTGTGCTGTGGCTGCTTCAGGTCTTTGCGACCTCATGGCTGGCCATCGTTTCCAACGCCTTGACCATCGCGGAATGGTCCCATGCCTTGCCGCCCTGGGCCACACAGGAATTGAAAAGCTGCTGGGCCATCGAGGTATTCGGCAACGACAGGCCAAGCGCCCGCGCGCCGTCCAGCGCGAGATTGAGATCCTTCTGGTGCAGTTCGATCCGGAAACCCGGATTGAACGTGCGCTTGATCATGCGCTCGCCATGCAATTCGAGAATGCGTGAAGTTGCGAGCCCGCCCATCAACGCCTGCCGGACCAGTGTCGGATCGGCGCCGGCTTTTGACGCGAATAGCAAGCCTTCGGCGACAGCCTCAATGGTCAGTGCGACGATGATCTGGTTGGCGACCTTGGTGGTCTGGCCGTCGCCGTTGCCGCCAATCAGGGTGACGTTCTTGCCCATCTTGTCGAACAGCGGCTTGACCGTATCGAACGCGCCTTGAGGACCGCCGACCATGATGGTCAGCGATGCGGCCTTCGCGCCGACTTCGCCGCCAGAGACTGGCGCGTCCAGATACTCGGCGCCCTTCGCATTGACCTTCTTTGCAAATTCCTTGGTGGAGATCGGCGAAATCGAACTCATGTCGACGACGATTTTGCCCTTCGAGAGGCCTTCCGCCACGCCGCCTGAATTGAAAAGAACGGACTCAACGTCCGGTGTATCCGGCACCATGATGATTACAACGCTGACCTTCTCGGCGATCTCCTTGCCGGATTTGCAGGCAATGGCACCAGCGGCAACGAGTTCCTTCGATGCAGCGGATTTCTCCAGCACAAACAGCCGATGCCCGGCGGCCTGAAGGTGGCCTGCCATCGGCCGTCCCATGATGCCGAGCCCGATGAAACCGATATCGGTCATTTTGATCTCCCAGATTCTTTTTAATTATGCATCGACCGTATGCGGTTCGTACCACCCAAGACCTTCGAGGGTGGTGGTCTTCGGCTTGTATTCGCAGCCGATCCAGCCACGATACCCGATCTCGTCGAGATAGCGAAACAGGAAGGGATAGTTGATTTCACCGGTGCCGGGTTCGTTCCGGCCAGGATTGTCGGCCAGCTGGATATGCGCGATCCGGTCCAGATGCTTCTTCATGGTCGGGGCGAGATCTCCCTCCATGATCTGCATGTGATAAATATCGTATTGAACAAACAGGTTTTCCGAGCCGACTTCGGAAAGGATCTGGATTGCCTGTTCCGTTCCGGTGAGGAAGAAACCGGGAATATCGCGAGTATTGATCGGCTCGATCAATAGCTTGATCTTTTGTTTCGCCAGAGCATTTGCAGCGTAGCGCAGGTTTTCGACAAAAACCGCGCGAAGCCCTGCCGGGTCGGCGTTTGGCGGTGTTATGCCCGCCAAGCAATTCACCTGCCGGCAGCCGAGCGCCTTGGCGTAATCGATGGCGCGTTGGACGCCATCGCGGAATTCGGCAACGCGATCGGGAAGGATCGCGATGCCGCGTTCGCCGGCACCCCAGTTTCCCGCGGGGAGATTGTGCAGCACTTGCGTGAGTCCATGTTGCTGCAATTGTTCGCCCAGCAGGGCTTTTTCAAAATCATAGGGAAACAGATATTCAACGCCCGTGAACCCGGCAGACTTGGCCGCGGCGAAACGATCAAGGAACGGCAACTCGTTGAAGAGCATGGTGAGGTTGGCAGCGAATTTCGGCACGCGATTCTTCCTTTTCTTGTTGTCTTGTGAAGGCGGCCGTTAAACCGGCAGCAGCTTTCCGCGGGACGTCTTTTCCGGGCTGGCGGGGGTGTCGTCGAGTGGAAGATCGAGCACTTCCTCGAATTCGACGATGTTGTCGATTTCCGTCCCCATCGCGATATTGGTGACCCGTTCGAGGATGAATTCGACCACCACCGGAACGCGATACTCCGCCATCATCTCACGTGCCGTGGCGAACGCTGCCTGCGCATCGTCCGGATGTGTGACCCGGATCGCCTTGCAGCCGAGACCTTCCGCGACGGCGACGTGATCGACGCCGTAAACGCCGAGTTCGGGCGCGTTGATGTTCTCGAACGACAGTTGGACATGGTAGTCCATCTCGAAGCCGCGTTGTGCTTGCCTGATCAGACCCAGGTAGGAATTATTCACGACGACGTGGATGTAAGGCAGTTTGAACTGCGCGCCGACGGCCAGTTCCTCGATCAGGAACTGGAAGTCGTAATCGCCGGAGAGCGCGACGATCTCGCGCGTTGGATCGGCGGCCCGCACGCCAAGCGCGGCGGGCAGGGTCCAGCCAAGCGGACCGGCCTGACCGGCATTGATCCAGTTGCGCGGTTTGTAGACTCCAAGGAACTGCGCACCGGCAATCTGCGACAGGCCGATCACGCTGACGTAACAGGTATCGCGGCCGAACGCCTTGCTCATCTCTTCGTAAACGCGCTGTGGCTTGATCGGTACATTGTCGAAATGGCTCTTGCGCAGCATCGTGCGCTTGCGGTCCTGTACCGACGCTGGCCACGCCTGTCTTTCTTTGAGCTTACCGGCCTTGCGCCATTCTTTGGCGACCGT
>CALRLJ020000220.1:0-6375 GCA_943368635.1 Sediminibacterium ginsengisoli
GGCCCCGATGCGCCGCTTGCTGACGCCGCTCGGCTCATGCTTGCCAACCACTTCAGCGGCTTGCCCGTCGTTGACGCAAAGGGGGAGCTTGTCGGCATCGTGACGGAGAGAGATTTTCTTCGCAGGCAGGAACTTGATACCCAACGGAAGAGGCCGCGCTGGCTTGAATTCATCTTGGGTCCTGGCCGCATGGCCGAGAATTATGTGAAGACAGCAGGCCGCAAGGTTCGCGAAATTATGACGCGGAATCTCTACACAGCGGCTGAAGAGACCCCGCTGGCCGAGATCGTTCTGCTCATGGAAAAGCATAACATCAAACGCGTGCCCATTTTGCGCGAGAAAAAGATTGTGGGCATGGTCAGCCGGCAAAACTTCGTACAGGCTGTTTCGAGCCTCGCGCGCGGTCTGCCTGATGCGAGGCCGGATGACGCCAGTCTCCGCAGCCGTATCCTTGCGACCATCGACGATCATCACTGGGCTCCGATGGGGATCAATGCGATCGTCCGGAACGGCGTCGTCGATCTGTGTGGTGTTATAACCGACGAAGACGTGCGTCAGGCCATCATCGTTGCGACGGAAAATGTCCCGGGTGTCGAACAGGTCCACGATCACCTGGCGTGGGTCGATCCGATGTCCGGCATCTACCTTCTTTCGCCGGAGGAAGAGATGGAGAACCCTTCCGTGCAGGTGAAAGCGTCGTAAACGGACCCGATACAGAAGCCCAATTCACGGCCAAATCGTTGCTCAAATTCGTCTTCACCGTACTGTTGCTGGAACTAACGCCCGGGCCTAATATGGCCTACCTTGCTGCGTTGTCGTTAACGCGCGGCCGTGTCGCTGGTCTGATTGCAACCGCAGGGATTGCTCTCGGCCTTGCCACCCATGCCGTGCTGGTAGCGCTCGGTGGGGGAGCTGTTATTCAAAGTTATCCTGTCCTGTATGAATCGGTTCGGTGGGCCGGCATTGCCTATCTTCTCTTCCTGGCTTGGGAAGGTTGGCAGCCAGTGCCAGAAACTCTGTCCAAAGGACCGCTTGTTCCGGGTTTCGCCGGATCTCTTTTCTGGCGCGGATTTCTCTCGAACGTTTTTAATCCGAAATCGATCCTGTTCTTTTTGTCGGTCGTGCCAGGCTTCATCGATCCGGTCAGCGCGCGGTCCGTCGCCGGCCAGTTGGCAATACTCGGCACGGTCGCCGTTGCTGTGGCTTCACTGGTCCATTCGGCCATCGTGATTGCGGCTGATCAATCGGGTCGATGGATCGCCAATAACCGTATGCGCTGTATCGTCCGGCGCGCGCTTTCGGCGATACTGGCGCTGACGGCGGCCTGGCTGGCTTGGGCGGCAATCGCCGGCTAGCCGCGAGAGCTACTTTTATTGAGACGGGATTGACGAAGGCTATCGGTGCTCAAAGGTCACGCCGATCTGGTTTCCTCGGCGCCAGACGACCCGGCATGGACGTCGCCGGTGTTCCATTTCAAGAATCAAAACAAACGCGTCTGGCAGGTCCGAAGGACGTTTGACGCTGAGCGCGGCACCAGTCGCCGAAAGATTGTGAACCGTGCAGATGACCGCATGGCTGCCGACAATGATCGATCCGGCCTTGTGGATATTGCGTCTGACCGCGGCGCGTTTCTTTGAAGCGGGCTTACGATCCATAACCTCATCCGAGTTCACATATCGATGCTGTGCAGCTTGCGGCGATTGCGCAGAATGATCTGGCGCGCGCCGGAAAAATCGAGCACGCCTTCGCTATGAAGTTGTGACAGCGCGCGGGATATCGTCTCCAGGGTCAGGCCCAGATAATCGGCGATGTCCCTCCGGCACATCGGAAGAGCCATCGTGCCAGTCACCGCGAGGCGACGGTCCATCTCGAGAAGGAAGGTCGCAACGCGCTCGAGCGCGGTCTTTCTGCCGAGCAGCAGCATATGATCCTCGGCGTGGCGCAGGTCGCTTGCCGTCATAGTCCAGAGATTGCGAGCGACATGAACATCGGTGGCTGCCGCTTGTTCAAGTCCGCGCCGTTTGATGAGGCGCACCGTCGTATCAACAATGGCCTCTGCGGTCAGGCGATGGTTGCTGCCGGCTACCAGCCCGAAAACGTCTCCCGGCAGGTGAAATGCGCCGATTTGACGCCGGCCGTCGGACAGCAACTTGTAACTGCGTACGGCGCCGCTGACGACCTGATAAACGTAATCCGCCGGCTCGTCTTCTCCGTAGATTTCCTCGTCTCGCCCGTAGCAGAATTCGGTCGTAACAAGGTTGGCGTGCCCGGCAACAAGGCCGAACTGATCTGTGGCAGGTACCCTGTGGACTATCGCTTGGCTGTTGACGATTATATCGGTGGATTGGATGAGCATGGCCATCTCCTTCGGCGGCAGATGGCTGTTTCTACAAGAGGTAATGCACCTCAGGATATTTCGCTCGATATCTTAAGGGCTGCACCCTAGGTAGTTCACCGGAGGTTGTCGTGGCGGTTTCGCTGGACTGCGGTCCGAATCTTGGAGGCCAAATTCTCGTCTGCATATGGTTTGAGTAGAACCAGATTTATTCCAGCGCCAGCCGCCTTTGCCTGGATATTTTCGTCCGGGTATCCCGTAATCAGAATAATCGGAACGGAAACATTTCGCTCCCGCAGGCCGGTTGCGACGGCTATGCCGGTCATGTTGGGCATCTTGAAATCAAGAACATAGCAATCGAACTGCTCAGTGGCTGCGGCGTCCAGCATCGCAGTCCCGCTCTTGAAGGTCTGGACATCGAAACCTTCCGTTTCAAGAAGGAATCGGAGCGAACTGAGGACGTCGAGGTCGTCATCGACCACGCAGATCCGCGATTTTGTGAGAGATGAGGCCATCGTGAAGGGCCTTGGCGAGTACGAGTAACGCATATCGCGAATATAGCGGTGCGCCGCAAGGCAGTCTTGACCTGCCTCAATCCTTAAGGATTCCGCCACGCATCGCCAACCGGACCAGTTCCGAGATGCTGCTGGCCTGCATCTTCGTCATGACGTTTGCCCGATAAACCTCGATGGTCCGGGGGCTGATGTTGTAGTCGCGTGCGATCAGCTTGTTGGAGAGTCCCGCAACAAGGCCATCCATCACCTGTCTTTCCCGCGGACTAAGCGAAGCAATCCGCGAAATGATATCCGCGTGAATAGATTCGTTCCTCGAATTATCGGCTTCCTGGGTTAGAGCGGAGCTGATCATGGTGATAAGCCGCTCGTCCTCGAACGGCTTCTCAAGAAAATCAATCGCTCCAAGCTTCATTGCTTCCACAGCGAGTGGAATATCGCCGTGCCCGGTCATGATGACGATGGGTAACCTCTTAGGCTCCTTCTTGAGCTGCCGCAGCAGATCAATGCCGTCCATGTCGGGCATCCGTACGTCGGATACCACGCACCCAAATGCCAAGTTAGGCATGTTCTCAAAAAATTTTAGCGCGCTATCGAAAAGCGTTACATTGAAGCCAGCCGAACTAAGAAGAAATTCTAGAGAATCCCGCATCGCGGGGTCATCATCGATAACGTACACATTGCTTTTTGGCATTACTCCAGACCTTCGCTTGATGAAGCGGCCGGTAAGGTAAGGCGGAATGTAGCGCCACCTGACGGGTTGCATTCAACGGACATGCGACCACCATGTGCCTCTACAATTGTCCGACTGATCGAAAGCCCCACGCCCATCCCTGTTTCTTTGGTTGTAAAGAACGTCTGAAATAGCTTTGTCTGGACGTCGTCGCTGAATCCGTGCCCCGTATCGGATACCTCGACTTCGATCATATCTTCCGAGGCCCTGGCATTTGTCACCACCAGTTCTCGCCGGTTGGTGTCAGCCATAGCTTCAAGCGCATTTCGGAACAGATTGACTAGAACCTGCTGGATCTGGACTCGATCGACGAGCACTAGATCGCAGTCGGGGTCAAGATTGAAGCGCAGCAGGACGCCTTGCTCTCTGGCACCCGTCAGGCCCAGAGCTCCGGCTTCTTCGATCAATTTTGACAGACTTTCGACGCGCTTTTCGGATTCCCCGCGCGCCACGAAATCGCGAAGTCGCCGAATAATTTGTCCTGCGCGGAGAGCCTGCTCCGCCGCGCGATCCATAGCGGTGGCGATTCTTGCGGCGTTGGGATCTTCGCTTGAGGCTAGCAAGCGTCTTGAACCCTTCATGTAGTTGCTGATGGCTGCCAGCGGTTGATTCAGTTCGTGCGCGAGCGCGGACGCCATCTCTCCCATCGCGCTCAGGCGAGAGACGTGGGCGATTTCGGATTGAAGTTCTTGAAGTCGTGCCTGCGTTCGCTGATATTCGGTCAAATCACGGACGAATCCGGTGAAGTATGGTTGTCCGCTGGATTCCATTTCGCCGATAGAGAGATGCATCGGAAACGTTGTTCCATCCTTGCGCTGGCCGGTTACGATTCGGCCGATCCCGATGATATGACGCTCGCCCGTTGACTGATAGCGGGCAAGGTATCCATCGTGACGCCCCCTGTCGGGGTTGGGCATCAGCACACTGACGTTCTGGCCGATAGCCTCCCGTTCGGTGTAGCCAAACAGCCTTTCGGCGGCGCTGCTGAAGAACTGCATGATGCCGCGACCATCAATGACGATCATCGCGTCAGGAATCGTCTCGAGGATGGATCGGAGATGACCTTCTCGCGTCCTTAATGCTTCTTCAATCTGCTTTTGATCGTCGATATCGAGAATGATCCCGCTCAGATGACGAGGTTTACCGTCATTGCCGTTGACAACGCTACCGCGGGTGCGAACCCAGTGGCTGCGTTTATGCGTTCCGCGCACCTGATACTGAATATCTAAGTTGCACCCGGTCTCGACAGATTGCTTTACGGCGAGCTCGGTGCGCTCGCGATCCTGCGGTTCAAGCAGCGAGAGAAAAACCGCGTAGCTGACCGGCTGATCGTCTGAAACGCCGAGCAGGTTTCGTGCCGCCGCCGACCAAATCACTTTTTGGGTTGAAAGGTCGAGATTCCAGGTGCCGATACCGGACCCGTCGATACCAAGCCACAAATGTTCATCACGAAAGGGTCCGCCGGACGGTGCCTCATCGGTTTTGGTCAAGATCCGTCGCCTCTAGATCCCGGAGCCGGGTCTCATGCCTTGCAGGAAGATATCGCGGCAAGAACCCATCAGCCAAGTATTGGCCCGTTTGGGAACATTGCTCAAGCCCGAACCCACATTCTGGCAGCGCGATAAGTGGTCCGGAGGGCGTTTTCATAGCCCATCAGATCCCGGTCTAAGCAGTTGGTTTTGACGAGGCTTCGCCGCGAAGCGCGGTTAGGAAGAGGCCAGACGAAGCTTCAAAAATTTCGTGACCATGGGCGAAGAAATGCTCATAGCCCCGGTGCAGGCGATCCATCTGCTCATGGCCGCAGTCTCGAAATGCGATTGTCAGATCTTTGACAGAATGCGCTTGAGCGATCCTTGAGATAAAATCCTGCGTAATGCTCATTCCTGAGCGCGCATGCTCCAGCGCGTCCTGGTTGGCCTGTATCATCTCGTAAATGATCAGTTTCTGGGCACCAAGAGCCAGCTTCGTGCTCCGATTAGCGATTTCCGTTAGCTGCGACGAGACATCAGACCCAATGACTAGCGAATGGAAGGGTGACTGGCCGCCTCCGGAACTGCGCTCAGGTAGGAAGCGATACGCGATTTAGCTCTTTGACTGCCGCGGTCATGAGACGGATGGCCAGAACATCAAGCTCAATAGCGGCCTCTTCGTCAGTGCACTTCGAGGCGAGTTTCCCGGAACGCTGTGAACATTCGAGAGCTATATCTGAGACATGCATTCGGTTCTCCCAATGGAGAAACGCAAACTCGCATTATGGCAATCCGGGTTGACCTTGATCAATCTCGCGGCTGATCCGATTGTCAATCGGACTCGATCTGTCGTCTTGCAAAGGGCTATCGGATCGCCCGCCATTGATCCTGATCAAATCGTGCCTTTCAGATTTGCGGTCAAAATGTCTGATGGCAGTGCGAGCTGCATTTGTTTGTTTCACCGTCGTGGCAAAATTCGGGATGCATCTTTGTACAAATTTCTTGAGGAAACGGCTGCCGATTGCATGACGCGCTCTGTAAAGACGGTGACGCGTGATCTGAGCATCCGAGCGTTGTTGTTATTGTTCGAGCGGGATGATTTCAATGCATACCCGGTTGTGGAGGGAGCGCACGCTGTCGGCTTGGTGACGAAGCTGGATTTCCTGAAGTGCTTTGCGTTCACGACCGCGCAGATCGTGCCGCGTTATGACGATCTCATGACCACGGTTGTTGCCGATATCATGACGCCAACGTTTATCTATATCGGCGCGGAAACAAAGCTCACGCGTGTTTTGCAACTGATGGTCGAGCATCGCTTGAGAAGTG
>CALRLJ020000221.1:0-6332 GCA_943368635.1 Sediminibacterium ginsengisoli
GGCAAGGATTTCGATAACGGGAAGCGGTTCGAAGTCTCGGCCACCTCGATCTATCTCGATCAGCGCCCGCAGTACCTAACAGACTACTCGGGCGCATACGCGCGGCCGGATTTCAGCAAGCCTTACACCGGCCAGAGCGTGCTTGAGGATACGCGCTCGTTCTCCGCGCGGTATAACGATGCCAACTTTGCGCTGGGTAATGTCAATATCGTTGGCTTCTATAACGACATCAAGAAGCGTTTTAATTACTCGGCGTTCTCGTTCCCCTACAACAACCCGGTCTACTATTCGGGCAACCCCGCGAGCCCGACCAGCCCATACAACCAGACCACGTTGTTCTCGGATCGCGGTGGCGTGAATTTGTCGATCGATACGTCGCTGGACCGGATTTGGAGCGGCGCGAAGCTGACATGGGGCAGCGACGTTATATTTGAGAAAACTACACAAGAACTGACGAACGGTCAGGATGTTTTCACGCCGCTTACGCAAACAACCACGGCTGGATTTGCGCTGTTGCAGGTGCCGGTGACGGACAGGCTGACCGTGCGCGGCGGCGCGCGTTACGAGCATTTCGACCTGAAGGTCGATAACTTCATTCGGCCGGCGGCTTATGCGGCGGCAAATTTTCCGCCCGTCGTATCGTTCGTCTTGCCGCCATTAAATGTTATTGGCGGCCAGTATGAATATGCATCGCCGACATACAATGCGGGCGCGACGTTCAAGCTGAATGATCGGTCGGAGATTTTTGGCGGGTTCTCTCAAGGTTTTGCGTTGCCGGATGTTGGCGCCTATACGCGCCGTGCAGGCCTTGGTGTCGCTTACGCGTGTCCCGTCAATAACCCGAACTGCGTCCCGCCGGGTGGCACCACAATCAGTTATACCGCGATCGCTCCTGAGGCGCAGGTCGTTAACAACTATGAGCTCGGGATTCGCGGCAGCGACGGTCGCTTCAAGGGCAGCCTGACCGGTTTTGTCAGCACATCCGAAAAGGGTGTGACCTTCGACCCGCTGACGAACAAGATTTCTCAGCAGAAAGAGCAGATTTACGGCGTTGAGTTCATCGGCGAACTGGCAGTCACAAGCCAGCTATCCTTCGGAACGGTTCTTGGCTATCGCGAAGGCCGCTACGATAGTGATAAGAATGGCTCGCTTGATAGCTGGCTCCCCAACAATCGCATTGCGACACCGTTCCGGGGCACGATCTTCACCGACTATCGTTTCGACAACGGCGTCAAGGTCAGGCTCGAAGGAGAGGGATATACCGGGCGCGATGTTCCTATCAATACAGCCGGGACGATTTACCCGATTGGCGGAGGAATGACGATGAATGCTGCCGTCAGCGGTCCCTGGCAGGGCGGAGAGTTATATGCCGCCGTCAACAATCTTTTCGATACCCCGCTTGTCAATCCGACGGCAACGTCGGTGCGTAATCTGAATGTTTATTCGTGGGGCCGGACCGCGACAGTCGGCTACCGCAGAACCTTCTGAGGTCAAATTTTGTCATGGTAAGCCTCGAAGTCGGAGATATGCTTCTGACGTTGCGTTTCCTGCCTCCCTATACGGACGCGGACGAGGGCGACTATCTGGCCGCGCTTACCGGCATAGGGAATCGCGAGGATCCCTTCGCGCTGCTGACGTTGTTCGGAGGCGGCGGTAAGCTTTCAGCCGGCGCTGAACGGGAGCAGGCGCTCTGGTTCAAATCGACGCGACAGCGACTCTCGAAGCGGTGTCTTGCGGTGGCGATTGTCCGGCCGGACGCGACCAGAAAAATGGAAGAGACGTTTCAGAAGCTTTGGTCGATGCCGACCCGGGTCTTTCAGGATGAGCGTGCGGCCCGCGATTTTCTCTCCAGCTATGCTTCGGTTGCGTGATGTCGGACATTTCCGCCATGGCTGCTTCAGCCGTTCCGGGACGTAAAAGACTTTTCACGGTTCTTGCCGGTCTGTATCTGGCGCAGGCGATTCCTTCATACTTGTTTGCTGCGGCACTACCGCCGATCATGCGCGAAGCTGGTGTATCGCGAACGGCTATCGCTTATCTTAGCCTTTGGTTCTTGCCGCTTCTTCTGAAGTTTTTCTGGGCGCCGTATATCGATCGCGTTCGGCCGTTCGCTCGGGCGCATCGTGCAGGATGGGTGATTATCACACAGGCCGGCGTTATCGTCAGCGTTCTTTGCCTGATTCCGTTTGGGCCGACCCACATTGGCGCCATCGTAAGCGTAGGCATGTTGGGTTCGCTGCTTATCTCGACGCAGGATATCGCGACCGACGGTTACGCGGCAAAGTACCTTGCGCCGGAAGATCGGGCGATTGGTAACGCCATTCAGGGCGGATCGGTGGCATTCGGCGTCGTGATCGGCGGAACGTTGGGGCTTGTGCTGTATTCGTACATCGGCTGGACAGGAATGCTCCTGACAATCGCCGCCTTCTGTTTCATCCCACTTGCGGCAGCATTTGCCATGCGCGAGAACGACCCCGCACCCGCGGGACATTCGATCGATCGTCCGTCGCTGAAGGCATTCTTTCGACGTCGTGAGGTGCGCGATGTTTTGTGGGTAGCGCTGATCTATCGGATGAGCGAAGGCCTGGTGAAAGCGATGGAAGGCTCTTACCTGGTTGACGCCGGGGTGCCGCTCACTCAGATTGGCTACCTTTCGGGAATTGCCGCGACCACTGCGGGTTTGGCCGGCGCTGCGATCGCCGCCGTTCTGTTGCAACGGTTCGGCTCCAGCTGGACGCTGGGTTTTCTGGGCTTTCTCAGGACGATCTGTTTCGCATTGTTTGCAGCACACGCTTTGGGCTTTATTACCGGGATCGTGCCGATTTTTGGCGCGGCTGGATTTCAGACGCTCATCCGATACATGGAGATCGTTGCGCTCTATAGTTTGTTTATGTCGGCAGCATCCAAAGAGCAGCCAGGCACGGACTTTACCATTCTCGCGTGCGCGCAGTTGATCGTCTATTTTGCAGGATCAATGATTTCGGGAAAGATTGCGGATGTTCTCGGATACGGAACGTTGTTTGGGTTGGCCACATTGCTTTCGCTTGTGGCCGTGGTCATAACGATCAGGATATTGAGCCGAAAGCGCGTCGAAGTTCGTCCATGAGAAGCTGAGGTCTTTCCACCGTCTTAATAGTTAAAGGTGCTGCGTAAGCCGAAGACTGCGGCATCCCTGATCCGCGATGTCTGGTTCGGGTCGTTGGGATCGACCGCGCCGCCCCCCGGATGAAATACATATTGGAAAATCGGTTGGACGGTCCAGCCGGCTCGCATTTCAGCCTGATACGTCATCTCGAATACCGCCTCATAATCCCGAACCGGGAAGGGCGTTCCCGTAAAAACCTGTACGTCGCGATCAGCCGACCGGGCTACGTTCGAGATACGGGCATAGGTCACGGCCATACCGAACTTGTCGTTGGGGCGCGATTCACTGAAGCCGGTGAATTGCAAGCCGCCGTCGATATAGAAGCTGATGAGATTCCGATCCGATGGACTGACAGAGGTTCGAACGAAGAACCCGACACCCTTGTCGGATCCCGGCGTAGCGCGCGACAGCATCTGTTCATAGACGCCGAAAAGCCCCTGGTTCCCGCGTCGCTTGAGCGGCTCGCCGGAACTTGTAGGATCCGCAAGCAACGATCCGCCAATCGCATATCGCATGTCGTCGAATTCACCGAGATGTTTCCACGCGCCTCCGGTCAGCGTTCCGGGCAGCTTGGCTTGCCCGAGTTCAAATCCGTACTTCAGTTGACCAATTATCCACGGCGGATCGTTGACGCGAAACAACACGCCGTGCGGGTTAGCAATTTGTGGGTCAATCATCCGGTTCGGCGGTGCGGCGTCTCCGTCGAAAATAGCCGCATAGGCTGTGATGCTATCCGTCAGTTGCGCCTTGATGCGAACGCCTGGCACGGCCAGCGGCGGTGACGGTCCTCCGCTCAAAAGATTGATACCGGCAATCCCCGGCCATCCCAGGGCTGAGTTAGCGAAGACATCGTCGTATTTACTATCGATAAACTCGATATCGGACGCCTGCTGTCCAACACGAACCATAAGTGCGCCACCAAACAGCGATTGCTCGATCCAAAGTTCATACAACCTCGTCGCAGGTAGAGATTCGACGCCGCTGACCAGCATCAAGTTGCCGATGTAATCGCGAGACAGACCCTGACCATGGATCTGGAACATATTGGCGTGAAACCTGGCTCCGTTCCAGCCAATGATTTTTTCAAGATCGACGTCGACACCGAGGTCGAGGCGTCCCGTGTAGATTGAGCCACGCCGAATGCCGCCGGATGCGTTGTCAAACACCTCTGCGATATAGATCGCGTTGAATTGCACGCCCCAATCGGCCAAAATCTCGCGTGGGCTTTTCGCTGCGAGCGAACCTGAGGTGGGCTTTACGTCCACCGCTTGCGCGCGGTGAAATGACAAAACACATACCAGGCTGACGGTTGCAAAGCTCAACAGCCGTTTGAACAAATGTTGCACGGCTATCTCGAGTTATCTCAGGATGCCGAAACGTTTCATGATGAAGTAGGCGAGCGTGGATGATGCTACGATCAAGCAGCTTGCTGTCAGGAAGCCGGTCTCCACCTCGGTTAGTGGCAATCCTTTGGTATTCATGCCGAAGATTCCGGTTACCAGCGTTGGGGGTAGCAGCAGCGCCGTCAGAACTGAAAGCAGATGGATGCTTTTGTTGGTCTGCTCCTCGATTTTGAGATGCAGCTCTTCTTGAAGCAGCCGGCTCCGCTCGCGCATTTCGACAACTACGTGATCGAGCGCATCCAGCCGTTGTGCGAGCTTCCCAGCGCGCAGCCGTAATGCCGGCTTGAGTGCGTCTGGACCTTGCAGATCGAGACGGCGGAACATCAACAGAAGGCCGGACAGTTGGCGATGCAGGCGAACGCAGGTGCGGCGCAGCCGACCAAGATCCTTGCGTAAATCGGCCGTATCGTCCGATAGAACTTTCTCTTCGATGCTGTCGAGGCTTGCTCCAACGCGCTCCGCAACGCGCTCCATGGTTTCGGCGAGGTGCTCCACGATTGTTTCGAGAAGTGCAGCAGCGTTGCCGATGCGTTGACCGCTTTCAAGCACGCGTCGTGTCGCATCGACGGCACACAGCGCGTGATGGCGGCCACTAAGCAGTAGCCGTTCCGTCATGACGAAATGAAGGTAGCCGGTTTCTTCGGTGACACGGTCAATCGCCCGCACCAGATCGGAGAATACGCCATAGATGCTGTCATCCGCAGCGTGGATCTGCTGAAAGTTGTCCCGTGACAGCAGGAGCGCCTTGCCTGCAGCCGGCAGATCTAGATCGGCTGACGCCAGCCATTGATCGGCGCGCTGGTCCGCTAGATTGAAATGCAGCCAAAGCAGCCCGTCGCCGCGCAGATCAATCGGTCCATCGACGTTCAGCGGCTCCGCGTTCCCGTCGGCGTGTATCCGGAACGCCCAGACCAGACCCGGAATCTGCGCGGCCTGCGACAGATGCCCGGCCGTGACATCGCTATCCGTCAATGCTTCAGCTTGCACGATACGCCCCGACTGTCGAAACTCACAACGCTCCCGGAGGGCTTGCAAATAGGCCACCCGGATACCGATCCGATATGACGACAGGTTTGTTACAGGCGCATGTCAGCGCCTGCTATTCAGCCGCTTCCGCCAGATCGTCGGTTTCTTTGTTGTAGTCGTGCACAACGCGGCCGTAAGGCAGCGTGAGATCAGCCAGAAAGTGGTGCGCTCCGATCACACGCCTGACCGGGAAATCGGCTACCGGCGCGTTGACATGCGGTACGAGATGGAGCCGTCCGGGCCCGATCCACGAACCTTTCACACTAATATCGGTCAGATTGATCGCGACGAGTTGGCAGACCTCAGCGCGGCCATCGACGCCGGGGATCAGCTTGAGGTTGATCTGGGTTTTGGACAGCGTTGCGTGCGTAATCTCGCCGTTACCAGCCATTGCCTCATGCTTGTAACCCATAGTGCCCATGGCGACCTGCTGTCCGGAATACTCCAGCGTGCCGGTGAGTGTGTCTTTCACGACCTCGAGCTTGGGGTGGGCGTACTTCTTCGGAAAGCCCCAGATCTCGCGACCCGCAGCGATCGGCGGATCATCATCGAGATACATTTGCGATACGAAATTGACGTCTTCGCCGTTGAGGCGAGCCGGAATAACCAGCCCTGACTCGGTGTAGCTACCAAAGCCGGATGAGTCCGGCATTTTGATCCATTCGTAGTGGACGATTGGATTGGCGATCGGCTCCAATGGTTCAGGCAGCCCGGCCCGGATGAGATCGGCATCTGTTTCGTAGGTGATGACCAGAAAT
>CALRLJ020000222.1:0-6331 GCA_943368635.1 Sediminibacterium ginsengisoli
ACGGCCTCGGCTGGTTCGCACCTTATGCTGCTAATGCAAAAGCGGGAGCGCGCGCGTGACGCTGGCTCTGGGCTGTATCGCGGACGATTACACCGGCGCGTCCGATCTTGCCAATATGTTGACCCGCTGCGGTCTGCGCACGGTGCAGACCATCGGCGTGCCGGACGATGCCTTGGCGCTGCCGGATGTCGATGCGGTTGTGGTGTCGCTCAAGAGCCGATCCATCGAAGCCTCCGTGGCAGTCGCGCGTTCGCGGGAGGCCGACAAGTGGCTGCGGGCGCGGGGCGCATCCCATGTGTTGTTCAAAATATGCTCGACGTTCGATTCCACCGATGCTGGAAACATCGGGCCGGTGATGGATGCACTGCGCACAGATTCCGGCGACGCTATCGTTCTGGTGACGCCGGCATTTCCTGGAACAGGGCGCACGGTCTATCAGGGAAATCTGTTCGTCGGCAGCGTGCCGTTGAACGAAAGTCCGCTGAAAGATCATCCGCTCAATCCCATGCATGATTCAAATCTGGTGCGGGTGCTGGCGCGGCAGAGCAGGTCCAAAGTTGGACTTGTCGATCTCGCGACCGTTGCCAAGGGCAGGGATGCTATACGTACGCGGCTCGCGGAGCTTGCCAAGCAAGGGATCGGTGCCGCCGTCGTCGATGCTGTGTTCGATCCGGAGCTTGAGGTCATCGGTGAGGTCGCGCTGGAGCATTGGCTGTCTGTCGGCGCGTCGGGAATGGGACTAGGACTTGCGCGAGGGCTGGTCGCGTCAGGCAAGGTGAAACCGGCTTCATCGAGTGCCGATCAAAAGGCTGTTGGCGGTCCGGTGGCCTGTCTCGCAGGAAGCTGCTCGCAGGCAACGCTGGCGCAGATAGCGCAGGC
The DNA here is from genome assembly GCA_943368635.1 of Sediminibacterium ginsengisoli. Taxonomy (GTDB): domain Bacteria; phylum Pseudomonadota; class Alphaproteobacteria; order Rhizobiales; family Xanthobacteraceae; genus Afipia. The sequence continues at coordinate 880 of CALRLJ020000222.1, forward strand.
AGAAAAGTCGATGCCGGTTTTGCGGCTCGATCCTGAGAAAATTGTCGCCGGTGCACCGGAAGCTGAACGGGCGCTTGAGTGGGCGCGCGCGGCTATTGGGAAGGGACCGGTTCTGATCGCGAGTAGTTCATCGCCGGATCAGGTCGCAGGTCTTCAGGCCAGGCACGGGCGCGATGCGGCAGGTCACGCCATCGAGCAGACAATGGCAACGATCAGCGATGGGCTGGTTGCGGCCGGTGTGCGGCGTCTGGTGATCGCGGGCGGTGAAACGTCGGGTGCCGTGGTTGATCGCCTTGCTATCCCGGCGTTTCTGGTCGGTCCGGAAATCGCCGCCGGTGTGCCGGTCCTTCGTGGAGTCGGCTGGCGCAAGGGCGAGGCGGCGATGGCGCTGAAATCCGGAAATTTCGGTGGCCCGGACTTCTTTAACGACGCCATCCGCCTGATGCCCTGAGGCGGCTATTCTTCCTTGAAACCGTATTCCATGTTGTTGCCGGTCGCGCCGTAGTATTTGAACGGCAGGAACTTGCCGGACATGGTGATCTTGACCCGGTCGCCTTTCGGATTGGCGAGGCGCTCCATCGCCATGTCGAAGTCGATTGCGGACATGATGCCGTCGCCGAACTCTTCCTCGATCAGTGCCTTCCAGGCCGGTCCATTGATCATCACGAGTTCATAGAGCCGGTAGATGAGCGGGTCGGTCGGCGGCATTTGAATGCCTTCGCCGCGCATTGGGACTTCGTTGATCATTGCGGCTTCGGTTTTTGACAGTCCGAAAAGTGCCGCTGCATTGGCGGCTTGCGGCTTCGTCAGTTTCATCTGACCGAGAATGGCGCTGACGATCAGCACTTCCGAGTGCCCGCCAATGGTTTGGCAAATGTGTTTCCAGGTCCAGCCCTTCTCGCGCTTGATGTCGAGCAGCTTTTCGGTGAGATCGGATCGCTTCATGCTCAGTCTCCTTGAGGTTTTAGGCTTATCGCGCGCTGGCCTGCTCGGCCTGCGGCTTATCGATGGGGCGGTTGTGGCGACGATCGCCGGTTCGGCAAAGCCGGGACGTACCGCGGCTGGGAACTAAAGGGCTGCGTTGTGCCCCGCATCCCTGCCGTGTTGGCTGTAGCTAAACGAAGAGAGACGGCGGCTCGGATCGAGCGGATGGTCAAAAGTGGACATGGGGGCCTCCAAAGGGATGTCTCCGCTTGCTAGGCAAAGCACATGCCACATCAGCTTCCGCGCTTATCAATGTGCCTACGCCGCAGCGCTCATATGGGCTTTTGACCGCGGTAACATTCTGGCCGCGTTGAAGGCGTCCGGCGGCAAGGTTTTCGGCAAGGACGGCGCGGCGGAACTCCTCGCCATCGAGCCGACCACACGAGCGTCGCGGATCAAATCGCTCGGCATTTCGGCACGAAACCTCGATTCGCCAAAGCGTTAGGCAGCGCTTGCCCGTTGTTAGCGCTTGATAGAGGCTTGCCCAGGTGTTCTGCTTAAAAAACAAGCCATTGAGGTTGCCGCGCAGTGTCCATTACCGTCGCCCTGCATCACGTCACACATTATCGGTATGACCAGCCGGTCAGCCTCGGGCCGCAGGTGATCCGGTTACGCCCGGCGCCGCACTCCCGCACGCGAGTTTCCGGTTATTCGTTGAAAATTCTGCCCGAGACCCATTTCGTCAACTGGCAGCAGGATCCGCAAGGAAACTGGCTTGCGCGTTACGTATTTCCGGAGCCGACACGCGAGTTCAAGATCGAGGTCGACTTCATCGCCGACATGGCGGTGGTCAATCCGTTTGATTTTTTTGTCGAACCGTATGCCGAGATATTCCCGTTTCAGTATCCGCCGGATCTTGCCGACGAACTCGCGCCATATCTGAAAACCGAACCCACCACACCGTTGCTTGCGAAATATCTCACGGACATTCCGCGAGGACCAACCAATACCGTGAACTTCCTCGTCGATCTCAACGCGAAGCTGCGCGACAGGATCAATTATGTCATTCGGATGGAGCCGGGTATCCAGACGCCGGAGGAAACGCTTCAAAGTGGAGCGGGGTCGTGCCGCGATTCCGCGTGGCTTCTGATTCAGGCGCTGCGTCACTTTGGGCTGGCGACGCGTTTTGTCTCCGGCTATCTCATTCAGTTGCGCCCCGACATCGATCCGTTGCAAGGCCCGCGCGAAGTCGAGGCTGACTTTACCGATTTGCATGCATGGGCGGAGGTTTACCTTCCGGGCGCGGGCTGGATCGGTTTCGATGTGACGTCAGGCATGCTGACCGGCGAGGGGCATATCCCCGTCGCTGCGTCACCTCATTATCGGGCCGCTGCGCCCATTAGTGGCAATGTCAGTTCGGCGAATGTCGAATTCGATTTCGAGATGAAGGTGACGCGCGTCAACGAAGCGCCGCGTATCACAAAGCCATTTTCGGATGACTCGTGGCAGCGTCTCGATGCGCTCGGCGTGAAGGTCGATGCCGATCTTGCAGCCGATGACGTGCGTCTGACGATGGGTGGCGAGCCGACATTCGTTTCCGTCGACGATCTGGAAGCCGCCGAGTGGAATACGGCGGCGGTCGGCCCGACCAAGCGCGGCATTGCCGACGATCTCATTCGTCGTCTGCGCACGCGGTTCGCGCCGGGCGGACTGCTGCATTATGGACAAGGCAAGTGGTATCCCGGCGAAAGCCTGCCGCGCTGGGCGTTCGGGCTTTACTGGCGCAAGGATGGCGTGCCGATCTGGCGCAACCCCGATCTGATCGCGCCGATGGAAGGGCCTCGCTCCGCAAAGATCGAGCAGGCTGAAACATTCGCCGCCAGGGTCGCCGAGAAGCTTGGCGTGGATGCAAGTAATGTGTTGCCGGCCTATGAGGATCAGGCGCACTGGCTTCTGAAGGAAAACAGTCTTCCCGGCAACGTCGATCCCAGCGACTCGAAACTGGCCGATCCCGAAGAACGCTCGCGTATGGCGCAGGTGTTTCAGCAGGGATTGAACGTGCCGCGCGGGTTCGTGCTGCCGGTGCAGCGCTGGAACGCGAAAGCCGCCAGCCGTTGGCGGAGCGAGAAGTGGAATCTGCGGCGTGGCAATCTGTTTTTGATGCCGGGCGATTCACCGCTCGGGCTTCGACTGCCAATGAGTTCGTTGCAATGGATTCCGCCTGAAGATTATCCCTACATCGTCGAGCAGGATCCGATGGAGGAACGCGAGCCGTTGCCGGTGTTCGACGGCAGTCCGGCGCCGACTGAAGCTCCAGCGCAGCCTCCTGTATTTGACGACGGCGCCCAGATGGATGGCGCCCCGCGTCAATTCATTCAGGAGCAGCATGTCGGCGATGGAAAAGGCGGCGTCCGAACGGCGCTGTCGATTGAAATTCGCGATGGCATTCTCTGTGCCTTTATGCCGCCGGTCGAAAAGCTCGACGACTATCTGGAATTGATCGCCGTGGTAGAGGCGACTGCGGAAGACATGAAACTTCAGGTCTATGTCGAAGGTTATCCGCCGCCCTACGATCCGCGTATCGAGGTCATCAAGGTGACGCCCGATCCGGGTGTGATCGAGATCAACATTCATCCAGCCAAAAACTGGCGCGAGATCGCCGATACCACCATCAGTCTTTATCAGGAGGCTGCGCAAGTCCGGCTCGGTGCCAATCGGTTTCTGATCGATGGCCGTCATACCGGGACGGGCGGCGGCAACCATGTTGTGATCGGCGGTGCCACGCCGGCGGACTCGCCGTTCCTGCGGCGGCCGGATTTGTTGAAGAGCGTGGTGCTGTACTGGCAGCGTCATCCGTCATTGTCGTATCTGTTCTCGGGCATGTTTATCGGCCCCACCAGCCAGGCTCCACGAATTGACGAAGCACGGCACGACGCCCTTTACGAACTTGAAATCGCGATCGCGCAGATTCCGCCGAAAGGCCAGAAAGTCCCGCTATGGCTGGTTGACCGCACATTTCGGCATCTGCTGGTCGACATCACCGGTAATACCCATCGGGCGGAAATCTGCATCGACAAGCTGTATTCGCCTGATAGCCCGACAGGCCGTCTCGGTCTCGTCGAATTCCGCGCTCTGGAAATGCCGCCAGATGCCCGCATGAGCCTTGCGCAGCAACTGGTGATCCGTGCGCTGATCGCGAAGTTCTGGCGCGAACCGCAGGAAGGCCGCTTCGTGCGCTGGGGTACCACGCTGCACGATCGGTTCATGCTGCCTTACTTCCTTTGGGAGGACTTCAAGGATGTTCTCTTGGACTTGAAGCAGGCCGGCTACGATTTCGAGCCGGAATGGTTCGAGGCGCAGCTTGAGTTCCGCTTTCCGCTTTTCGGCAGCGTGCAGCACGGCGGCGTGACGCTGGAGCTGCGGCAGGCGCTGGAGCCTTGGCATGTGCTTGGCGAAGAAAGCACCGGCGGCGGGACGGTGCGTTATGTCGATTCGTCCGTTGAGCGCTTGCAGGTCAGGGTCAGTGATTTTGTCGAAGGACGGCACGTTATCACTTGCAACGGCCGCCGCCTACCGATGACCGGCACCGGCCGTTCAGGGGAGGCCGTAGCTGGTGTCCGCTTCAAGGCATGGCAGCCATCGTCTGGGCTGCATCCGACCATCCCGGTTCATGCACCGCTGACCTTTGACATTATCGACACATGGAATGGCCGCTCGCTGGGCGGCTGCGTCTATCACGTCGCTCATCCCGGCGGCCGCAGTTATGAGACCAAACCGGTCAACAGCTACGAGGCCGAGGCGCGGCGGCTGGCCCGTTTTCAGGACCATGGCCATACGCCGGGCCGGATTAAGGTGTCAGCGGAGGAGCAAAGCCTCGAATTTCCCTTAACTCTGGACCTCCGGACGCCACTCCCGCATTGAGGCCACCGCGATAATCGGCGAAGTTGTCGCGAAGAGCAGAAGGCGAGTCGGGATGGCGGACACGGACAGCGGAGAAAAGAAACCGCGAGCAGCGCAGCGCGATCTTCTGGATTGCACGCGCGGCTATGCGCCGTTGCCGGGAATTCCGGATGAGTTTCTCGATGCAGGCGGCAAGCCTCGCGAGGTGTGGACGCGATTCTTTGACGCCTTTTCCGCACTGGGATCAGGTGAAATCGAACGCCGGTTTGCGTCGGCCGACCAGCATATGCGCGAGGCGGGGGTTACCTATCGCGCGCCCGGAGAGGCGGCGGACCGGATGTGGCCTCTGAGCCACCTGCCGTTGCTGATCGATGAAGTCGAATGGAAGCAGATTTCGGAAGGCGTTGCGCAACGCGCCGAATTGTTCGAGTTGATTTTGCGCGATCTGTACGGCGAAGGCCGTCTGATCGCGGATGGTGCTTTGCCCGCCGCCGCGATCGCAGGCAGTTCGGAATATCTGCGCTCGGTTTGCGGCGTGCCGCCGCCCGGTGGCCAATATCTCAACCTCTACGCCGCCGACATCGGCCGTGGACCGGACGGTCGCTGGTGGGTCTTGTCCGACCGGACA
>CALRLJ020000223.1:0-6318 GCA_943368635.1 Sediminibacterium ginsengisoli
CCGGGTTGGTGGTGGTGAAGCCATCATCGCCACCGAAGGCAGCGCCGATGTGCGCACCGACGTAGATGCCGGTCCAGTTGTAGATCGGCGCCGGCGCGTAAACCGGTGCCTTGGTGTAGCTGCGCGGACCCATGTCGGCGGCGAACGACGCCGTGGAAGCCAGCATAGCAGCCGAAAAAATCAGAAGTGCGGAACGATGACCCATTTCTCTTCTCCCCATGTTGAGTTGGGCGGACCCTATCGGCCCCCCAGTTAACGAGAAATGGACGACGGGCCGGATGGTTTCCTTCTTGAAGCATCGCGCGATGCATTCTCTCCCGGCGTGACAAAAAAGAGACTCAAGCAGCCGATTCCGAAAGGAACCGTTAAGCATAACGTGCCGCCCGCAGCATCACGACGTCGTATAGGGCGCAAAATGTGAACGCGACTCGTCAACGCTGAGCGCGCGCCCGATCGGCGGGAACGCCCGTTGCGGGCAGTCGAGCCGCTCACAGACCTTGCAGCCCATCCCAATCGGCGTCGCGACCGCTGGGTCTACATTCAAGCCTTGCGAATAGACGATCCGTTCGGCGTGGCGAACGTCGCAACCGAGCGCCACAGCAAATGTCTTGGCCGGGGAACCATAGCCGCCCTGCCCATGCGATACGGTCCGCGCAATCCAGAGATACGTCCGCTCGTCCGGCATACGCGCCAGCTGCGTGAGGACGCGACCTGGATTCGCGAATGCCTCGTAGACGTTCCAGAGCGGACAGGTTCCGCCCACGCGGGAGAAATGGAAATCCGTCGCTGACTGCCGTTTGGAGATATTGCCTGCGCGATCGACCCGAATAAAAAAGAACGGAATGCCGCGCGCATTCGGGCGCTGCAATGCGCTCAACCGATGGCAGATGGTTTCAAACCCGACACCGAAACGATGCCCGAGCAGCTCGATGTCATAACGCCATCGCTCGGCTTCGCTCAGGAATGCCGCGTAGGGCAGAACCATCGCGCCGGCGAAATAGTTGGCGAGGCCGATGCGCGCCAATCCCCGCGCTTCATCGTTGGTGAAATTGGCTTTGGCGATAATCGAGCGTAGCTCGCTGTCGAACTCCAGAATAGCGATCTGCGTCGCGAACTGGAACGCCTGCTGCCCCGGACGCAGCCGCCGCGAAAGCTGCATGACTTTGGCACGCGCATCGAATTTCCGCTGCGTGCCGGACGGCAATTCCTCGAACGTATCGAATACCGCTTTGACGCCATGCCGGCTTTCGAGATAGGCCGCAAGCGCAGGTGCCATCTGGCCGACCGGAAACTTCATTCGCGTCGTAATCGCTTCGGCAGCTTCGTCCAGTTCCGGAATGTGGTTGTTGTGCGCGTAAAAGAAATCGCGCACTTCCTCGAACGGTGTCGATGGAAGAATGGCGGATGCAGCCTGGCGATCTTCGCCGAGCCGCGCGGACAAGACAGCGCTCTGTTCGGTCGCCTGACGATATTTACGGCTGAGTGTAACGAGCGCACGCCCAACCGTCGGCATGTTCAATGCAAGCTCCCGCAGATCGGCGGTGGCAATCGTTTCCCCCAGCGCCGGGTCCGCCAGCGCTTCACGCAGGTCCGAGATTAGCCGCGCCTCGTCATCCTCCGAGAAGGATTGCACATCGAGGCCGAAGGCTGAATTCAGCGCGAGCAGCACCGGCAGCGTCAGCGGGCGCTGGTTGTTTTCCAGTTGATTGAGATAGCTCAACGAAATTCCGAGCTTGGCCGCGAGAACGGCCTGAGTCAGCCGCCGCTCCTCGCGAAGCCGCTTCAGCCGCACGCCCATGAAAGTCTTTTTCATTCGGCCGCTCCAACTTCACAAACTTTGCAAACTCAGACGTTTTTATCCGCAAAACTTCGCTATTTCAGGCATTTTCAGCCTCACCTAAATGCAGATATTGCGAAGTTCTGACGAAATGACAAGCCGTCCGGAGCGCGCCCGATGCAATTATCTGCCAACGCGACCGAGCCAGCCCACGAAACCCGTTTCATTGAGATGGTCTTTCCTGGCCTGACCAATCACTACGGCACATTGTTCGGCGGCGACGCGCTGAAGCTGATGGGCAAGGCCGCATTCGTCGCCGCAGCACGGCATGCACGCCGCAACGTGGTGATGGCGTCCTCCGACAAGATCGAATTCCACGAACCAATCCCGGTGGGCGAACTGGTCGAATTCGTCGCCTGCGTCGAGCGCGCTGGCTGCAGCTCGATGACGGTCTCCGTCGAACTGATCCGCGAAAACCTGATGACCGGCCAGCGAACCTCCGTCGTGCGCGGCTCGTTTGAAATGGTCGCCGTCAACGACAGCGGCCGACCTATCGCCATCGCACGCGATGAACAGCGCAACCTCAATCAAGCGACCCATCAACTCACCTGACAGGAACATCGAATCGTGAAGCAGCATTCCGTCCGCACCTATAAGTCCGCCGAGCCACTCACCCGCGCCGATCAACTGGCCTGGAAGATCGCGGAAGTCGCCTCCGATCCGGTGGCGGTCGAGCGCGATGTCGTCGAGATGATCGGCAATCGCATCATCGACAACGCGTCCGTGGCTGCGGCATCCGTCGCGCGCCGCCCCGTTGCAAGTGCGCGCGCGCAAGCCGAGGCGCATCCGTTCGAGCCGGGATCGACAGTCTTCGGCCTTGCCAGGAACCAGCGCATCTCGCCCGAATGGGCGGCATGGGCCAACGGTGTGGCCGTGCGTGAACTTGATTTTCACGACACGTTTCTCGCCGCCGACTACTCGCATCCCGGCGACAACATTCCGCCGATTCTCGCCGTCGCCCAGCATTGCGGATTATCCGGCGCCGATCTCGTGCGCGGACTCGCGACCGGCTATGAAATTCAGGTCGATCTGGTCAAAGGCATCTGCCTGCACGAGCACAAGATCGATCACATCGCACATCTCGGCCCGTCCGCCGCTGCCGGCATCAGCACGCTGCTGAACCTGCCGACCGAGACGATCTATCAGGCCGTACAGCAAGCGCTGCATGTGACCACGACCACACGGCAATCGCGCAAGGGCGAGATTTCAAGCTGGAAGGCTTACGCGCCTGCTTTCGCCGGCAAGATGGCCGTCGAGGCCGTCGATCGCGTACTGCGCGGCGAAGGCGCGCCGTCGCCCGCATGGGAAGGCGAAGACGGCTTCATCGCGTATCTGCTGAGTGGACCGAAGGCGCAATACACCGTGCCGCTGCCGGAGAAGGGCGAATCCAAGCGCGCCATTCTCGATACTTACACCAAGGAACATTCGGCGGAATACCAGAGCCAGGCGCTGATCGATCTCGCACGGCGAATGGGACCGAAGATCGGCGATCTCACGAAGGTCGAGAGCATCGTCATCCACACCAGCCATCATACCCACTACGTCATCGGCACCGGCGCCAACGATCCGCAGAAGATGGACCCGAAAGCGAGCCGCGAAACGCTCGATCATTCGATCATGTACATCTTCGCCGTCGCACTCGAAGACGGAGGATGGCACCACGAGAGATCTTACGCTCCCGAGCGGGCCAACCGCGAAAAGACGATCGCACTCTGGCACAAAATTTCGACCATCGAAGACCTTGAATGGACCCGTCGCTATCACAGCCAAGATCCGAAAGAGAAAGCTTTCGGTGGCCGCGTCGTCGTTACCCTCAAGGGCGGCTCGATCATCAGCGACGAACTCGCCATCGCGGATGCAAATCCGCTCGGCGCGCGGCCCTTCAAGCGGCCGGACTACATCAACAAATTCCGCACGTTGTCGGAAAACATTATCGCGCCCGCCGAGCAGGATCGCTTCATTGCCGCCGTGGAACGATTGACCTCGCTGAAAGCCGGCGAACTCAACGACCTGACATTCACCGTCGATGTGAAGCTGCTCGGCAACAATCCCGCGCGCGGCATTTTCGACTGGCAATACAACGCGCCGGCACAACGCGCGACAGCTTGAACATGGGAGGACATGCGATGAACGTGAAACCCGCGCCCAAGAAATCGGTGGCCCTGTCAGGCGTCGTTGCAGGCAACACCGCGCTTTGCACGGTAGGCCGCACAGGTAACGATCTGCACTATCGCGGCTATGACATTCTCGACGTCGCGGAGACCTGCGAATTCGAGGAGATCGCGCATCTGCTGGTTCATGGCAGCCTGCCGACGGCATCCGAACTGCGCAACTACAAGGCCAAGCTGAAATCCCTGCGCGGATTGCCGGTCGCCGCGCTGCGCAATCTCGAGCTACTGCCCGCAGCCGCTCATCCGATGGATGTGATGCGCACGGGGGTCTCAGCATTGGGGTGTATCCTTCCGGAATCTCACGATCACAATCAGCCCGGTGCGCGCGACATCGCGGACCGGCTGATGGCGTCGCTCGGATCGATGCTGCTGTACTGGCATCACTACGCCCATCACGGCCGCCGCATCGAGGTCGAGACCGACGATGACTCCATCGGCGCGCACTTCCTGCATCTGTTGCACGGCAAGAAGCCATCGCCCCCGCACGAGCGCGCGATGCACACCTCGCTCATTCTCTATGCCGAGCACGAATTCAACGCCTCGACCTTCACCGCGCGCTCTGTCGCAGGTACCGGCTCGGACATGTATTCGGCCATCACCGGCGCGATCGGCGCATTGCGCGGTCCCAAGCACGGCGGCGCCAACGAGGTCGCGTTCGAGATCCAGAAACGCTACGACAGCGCCGAGCAGGCGGAAGCCGACGTCCGCCGCCGCATAGAGGCGAAAGAGGTCGTGATCGGCTTCGGCCATCCGGTCTATACGATTGCCGATCCACGCAACAAGGTCATCAAAGACGTCGCGCGGCGACTGAGCATCGAGAGTGGAAACAACCGCATGTTCGAGATTGCGGACCGGATCGAGGCCGTGATGACCGAAACCAAGAAGATGTTCGCCAATCTCGACTGGTTCAGCGCGGTGTCCTACCACGCCATGGGCGTGCCGACGGCGATGTTCACGCCGCTGTTCGTGATCTCGCGCACCTCTGGCTGGGCGGCACACGTGATCGAACAACGCATCGACAACAAGATCATCCGGCCCTCGGCGAACTATGTCGGCCCGGAGAATCTAACATTTGTACCTCTCGGCGAACGGGGCAAAGCGCCCTCGTCTGTTCGAGCCGCCTGACAACTATTCTCCAAAGGCGTCTTGCTCCGAGAAAGTTTGTTCCAAGGAAATTCCATATGCCTTATCTCGTCGCGTCCGATCTCCCCACCAAAACCGCTGGCCGCCGTTTCCGCACGCTGCTGCAACGTCCCGGCATTCTCCGCTTGCCGGGCGCTCATAATGGGATGGCCGCACTTCAGGCCAAGGCTGTCGGCTTCGAGGCGCTGTATCTTTCCGGCGCGGCCATGACCGCGTCGATGGGTCTACCTGACCTTGGCGTTATCACCGTCGACGAAGTCGCGTTTTTCGTCCGGCAGATCGTGCGGTCGTCCGGCTTGCCGTTGCTGGTGGACGGCGACACCGGTTACGGCGAAGCGCTGAACGTGATGCACATGATCCGCACTTTCGAGGATGCCGGCGCCGGTGCGGTTCATCTCGAAGACCAGCGTCTGCCCAAGAAGTGCGGGCACCTGAACGACAAGAAGCTGGCGGATGCTCACGACATGGCAGCAAAAGTTTCCGCCGCAGCGAAGGCGCGCCGCGATCTCGTGGTGATCGCGCGCACCGATGCGGCCGCCAGCGAAGGCATGGACGGCGCGATCGCTCGGGCGAAACTCTATATGGAGGCCGGTGCGGACGCGATTTTCCCGGAAGCGATGATCACAGCCGACATGTTCCGCGAGTTTGCAAGGCGGATGCCTGGCGTGCCGCTGCTCGCCAACATGACCGAGTTCGGCAAGACTCCCTTCTTCACAGCGTCCGAGTTCGAGGCCATGGGCTATCGCATGGTGATCTGGCCTGTTTCATCGCTGCGCGTCGCCAACAAGGCGCAGCAAGAACTCTATGCGGCCATCGCGCGGGACGGCGGCACCCACAAGCTCATCGACCGGATGCAGACCCGTGCCGAGCTGTATGACATGATCGGGCTGCACGACTACGAAGCGCTGGATGCGTCCATCGTTCAGACCATCGTTCCCGAGGGCATGCCGCAGCGGTGACAAACGATGCGCTGACCGTGCCGCTGAAACCGGTGAACGCCAATTTGCCGGTTATGCTTGAAAGTTGAAGATTGAGCGGGCCGGCTTTGCGGCGTCTATGTCGATCTGGCGGAGAGAGCGGGATTCGAACCCGCGATACGGTTTCCCGTATACACACTTTCCAGGCGTGCGCCTTCAACCACTCGGCCACCTCTCCACGCGCCTGTCA
>CALRLJ020000224.1:0-6310 GCA_943368635.1 Sediminibacterium ginsengisoli
CGTTTCATCTGGCGATCATCGACGCCACACATAATCCGGTGCTGCAAGGTTTTCGCGGCGCCATCGATACCATTCTCAGCGCGGTCTTCATGGTCGCGACCGGCACACCGGGCTGGTTTCATGAAAACCTGCCGAACCATGCTGTCGCCGCGCGCGCAATTGAGGAAGGCAACGCAGCAAAAGCCCACGCCGCGATGCAACAGGTGCTGGGCTACACGCAGTTCAGGCTGGCAAAGAAGAAATTCGGGCGCTCGCGGCTGTCATCGGGCAAGCTGATGAACGGCGGCAAGCTCAAGAAGAAGCGTGTCGCATGACAGAACACCGACAGCCCACCTGTTCGCCTCACGAACCAGATCACAGGCAAGCTATGCGCATGACGGCTTTGTGCATATTCCGCAATATCCGTCGGCGCAAATCCCGGTGCAGGTATTCGCCGCACCGTCCGGGAACCTGAATCGTAGACGTGCGGCAAAAGCCTGCTTAAGCTGGCATCGAACCACTGACGCCCGACAAACGGGCGCGGACACAAAGAACCGGCTCGACCGGACAATTCGGGAGGAAAATACCATGAATCGCCTTTCGCGAAAATTTGCGATGTTTACGGCCTGCTCGGCAGCGTTTTTGGCTCTGACCGGCCCTTCGTCGGCACAGGACACCTTCAAGGTCGGCATCGTTACCTTCTTATCCGGACCTGCAGCCGAAAGCTTCGGCGTCCCCGCCGGCAAAGCCGCGGCGTTCGTCATTGGCGAACTGAACAAGGGCGCGGGACCAGCGCCCTATAATAAAGTCGGCTTCGGCGGCATGAAGATCGAGCCGGTCGTCATCGACGAAAACGGCGGCGCTACCAAGCAGGTGCAGGAACTGCGCAACCTGTATCAGCGCGACAATGTCGATGCAGTCATCGGCTATATTGGCTCCGGCGACTGCCTCGCGGTCGCGCCCATCGCAGAAGAACTAAAGAAGCCGCTGTTCCTGTTCGACTGCGGAACACCGCGCATCTTCGAAGAAGCCAAATACAACTACGTGTTCCGGACAGCAGCCCACGCTACACAGGATAACGTCGGGCTGATCCGCTACATGAAGATGAAGAACATCAAGATGGATACGTTCTCGGCCATCAACCAGGATTATGCTTGGGGCCAGGACAGCAAGGCCGACTTTATCGCGGCAGCGGCGCAGCTTTATCCCAATGCGAAGCTCGGCGCGGATCTCCTGCCGAAGTTCGGCGCGGGCCAGTACGGCACTGAAATCTCAGCGCTGGTTGCTGCAGGCTCCGACGTTGTCTATTCGAGCCTCTGGGGCGGCGACTTGCAGGCATTCATCCTGCAATCCGTGCCGCGTGGCCTGGCCAAGCGCAGCCAGCTCGTCCTCAGCGCAGCCGATCACGTTTTGCCGCCGCTCGGCGACAAGATGCCTGACGGTGTCATCATCGGTGCACGCGGAGCCTACGGCCTGATGTCGCCGAAGACCCCCCTTAACGAGTGGTTCTTCAACGGCTACGAAAAAGCCAATGGCACCTATCCGGTACAGGCCGCCTACCGCGTCACGCAGTCGATCCTCGGCGTAAAAAGCGCGGTCGAAAAGGCAATGGCGAAGAACGGCGGCAAGAAGCCGAGCACCGATGAACTGGTCGCTGCAATGACCGGCTCGGAGTGGCAGAGCCCTGGTGGCCTGATCCAGATGAAGAACGGCGACGGCCATCAAGCCATCCAGCCGATCGCGTTCAGCCGCACCAAGTACAACGCCGAGAAGAAGCGGGTCGATCTGGTCGACATCGTCAACTTTGAAGCCGAATGCGTCAATCCGCCTCCGGGCGTGAAGGCGCTCGACTGGATCAAGGGTGGAATGAAGAACGACAAGTGCAAGTAATCTTCTGCGCTTGACGGCCACTGGGCGGCGCGACGATGTGAATCTCGCGCCGCCTTATCGCTTCGCTGCAATATCGGCCCGATCATCTTCATGAACACTTTTCTAACGGTCATCCTCGACGGCCTGATCCAGGCATCGTGGCTCTTCATCGTGGCGCTGGGCCTAACGCTGGTTTTCGGCGTGCTCAAGATTCTCAACATCGCGCATGGCGGCTTCTACGCCTTGGGCGCTTATCTCGCCGCGACCGCCGTGACGCTGGCGGCGGCGCATAAAGTGCCGCCCGGCGTCGGGTTCGTGCTGATGCTGGTGTCGGTGGCCGCTATCGCCGCGGCCGTCGGCCTTTTGATGGAACGCGGACTGATCAAGCTGTTCTATGGCCGCGACGAGGTCGTGCTGCTGCTCGTGACCTACGCGGTCTTTCTGATCTTCGAAGATGCCACCAAGCTGATCTGGGGCGTCAATCCGATCTACGCCAACGATCCCTATCAGCTATTCGGCAATGTCGAGTTCGCCGGACTGTTTTATGTCGGCTACGATCTGATGCTGATTCCGTTTTCGGCCGCCATCGGCTTTGCGGTCTGGTTCGGCCTCAACCGCACCGTCACCGGCAAAATCGTTTCCGCCGTCATCCATAACGCGGAAATGAGCGCCAGCATGGGCGTGAAGATCAATCGCGTCTACGCCCTCGCCTTTGCCTTCGGAGTCATGCTCGCGGCGATTGCCGGCGGACTGACCGCTCCGAAGATCTCCGTGCAGCCGGGACTGAGTTCGGAAATCATCATCCTGAGTTTTGCCATCGTCGTGATCGGCGGCCTCGGCAGCGTCGAAGGCGCCGCCGTCGGTGCCATCCTTGTCGGTCTCGCGCGTGCCGCTTCGGTTCACCTGCTGCCGCAGGCCGAACTCTTTATGATCTATCTTATTATGGCTGCCGTTCTGATGTTCAAACCCGAAGGTCTGTTCCGCCGTGAAACCGCGAGGCGGATCTGATGAAGTACGCGACAAATCCCTTCGTTCTGCTCGGCCTCGTCGTGCTCGCCGTATTGTTCGGCCGCGTCATTCCGGCATGGACCCTGTCGCTCGCGACCGTCGCCGCATCCAAGGCTCTCGTCGCGCTCGGCATTGTCGTGCTGGCGCGGACCGGTAACGTCTCCTTCGGACAGGGCCTGTTCTATGCGGGCGGCGGCTATGGCGTCGCGCTGTTCGCCCATCATTGGGGCATGACGGATGCGGTGGCGCAGGTCTTGATCGGCGCGGTGTTCGGCGGCCTGCTCGGCATCGTTATCGGACCGCTGATCGCGCGCTACAGCGGCATTTTCTTCGGCATGTTGACGCTCGCACTCTCGATGGTTCTCTACGGTGCGCTGGTGAAAACCACCGTACTCGGCGGTTCGGATGGATTCAACGTCGGCCGCCCCACACTTTTCGGCGCGGTGTTCAACGATCCGCGCGAGGCTGACTTCATGCTGTATGCGGTGTCCGTCGTCGCGACCGGCCTTGCCGGAATTTTTTCGACGATCCTGTTCCGCTCGCAATTCGGCCTGACCAGCCTCGCCGTGCGCGAAAACAACCTTCGCGTCGAATATCTCGGAACTTCGGCCAATCGCATCGTCTCGATCAACTTCGCGATTGCCGCAGCCTTCGCCGGCGCCAGCGGCGCACTTGCCTTGATGGCGCAGCGGCACATCGATCCGGAATTCGCTTACTGGACCACATCCGGCGAATTCGTCTTCATTGCCGTGCTTGCAGGCACGCAGAGCGTCGCCGCAGTGTTCATTTCGGCTCTTGTGCTCGAACTCGTGCGCTCGTTCTCCAATCTCTACCTGCCGAATACTTGGCAGCTCGTGCTTGGACTGTTCCTGCTGGCCGTTATCCTGTTCCTGCCGCGCGGCATCGGATCACTCTGGAATCGAAAGAAACGCACGGTGGCCGAACCGCCCGAGCCTGCGATTGCAAGGAAAGGAGCGGCATCATGACCCCCGTCCTTTCCGTGCGCGGACTACAGAAGCGTTTCGGCGCAGTGGTCGCCGCCGACAACGTAAGCATCGATATTCCTGCCGGCCAGAAGCTCTGTCTGATCGGCGCGAACGGCGCGGGCAAGACGACTTTCGTGAACATGGTGACGGGTTACATGAAGCCCGACAGCGGCGCGATTGAACTCGACGGTTCGCCGATAGGCCGTCGCTCTCCACGCGATGTCGCCAAGCTTGGCATCTCGCGTTCGTTCCAGATTCCACAGCTCTTCATCGAGTTGACGGCGGCCGAAAACCTGAATGTCGCTGTCTCCAGTGCGGAGGGGCGAAAGCTGTCGGTGACCGTTCCCGCGGACAGCGGCGGTCATCGCAACAAAGCGCTCGCCCTGCTCGATCGTTTCGATCTCAAGGGGCACGCGGACCGGCCTGTCGCCGAACTCGCCGGCGGCGTCCGCAAGCTCGTCGACATCGCCATGGCGCTGGCGCGGCGACCGAAGCTATTGCTGCTCGACGAGCCGACCTCCGGCGTCTCGGCAGAGGAAAAATTCGCGACGATGGACCGGGTCATTCATGCAGTGTCGGAAGACGCGGCCACCATTGTGTTCGTTGAGCACGATATGGACATCGTCAGCAAGTATGCCGACCGCGTGGTGGCGTTCTACAACGGCCGTATCCTCGCCGACGGCGAGCCGTCAACGGTCCTGAAAGACAACGAAGTCCGCCGCTATGTCACGGGAGGCGCACGATGACCGCCGCCCGCTCGCTGCTCAATATCGACAATCTCGCGGTTGAAATCCAATCGATGCCCGCGCTGCGCGGCTTCACCATGCATCTTCCCGAAGGCGGCATGGTCAGTCTGGTGGGCCGCAATGGCGCCGGAAAAACCACCCTGATGCGCTCGATCATGGGTCATCTCGCGCCGAAGCAAGGCACGATACGTTTCGGCGGCGAGGATCTCGCCGCCCTTCCCCGTCACGCCCGCGCCGGCCTCGGCATCGGCTACATGCCGGAAGACCGCGGGCTGGTGCCGCAACTGACAGTCGAGGAAAACATCCTGCTGCCACTGTGGGTCGCCAAGGATGTGGACCGCAAGGCACGGCTGGATTTCGTCTACGAGGTGATCGGCGAACTCACCACCATGCGCGACCGCAAGGCCCTGTTGCTTTCGGGCGGCCAGCAGAAGCTGGTCGCGCTCGGTCGGGCGCTCGGCATCGGGACAAAATGCCTGCTGCTCGACGAGCCATTTGAGGGGATCGCCCCTGCTCTGTCTGAACGCATCTCGGATGTTCTTGCCTCGCTCAAGGGCAAAGGTTTAACTGTCTTGATGTCACAATCCGACATGAACCATTCTCATACTTTGTTTGACGCCGAGTTCGTGATCGAGCGCGGAGCCAACCTTTCAGCCTGACATTGCGGGTCAGGACAGGACACGACGACATGGACTGGTCGCAATATTCTATTCCAGCAATGCGGCTGGAAACCCGTTTCGGCGATCGTGTCGTGGCTGCCTTCGAGAAACGGCCGGCAAACATCTGGGCGATGATTGCCGAAGCCGCCTCGCGCAATCCCGACGGTGAGGCGCTCGTTTGCGGCGACGAGCGGATGACATGGCGCGAGGTCGCGGAAAAATCCACGCAGATCGCAGCCGGATTCAAGGAGGTCGGACTGAAGCCCGGCGACCGTATTGCGGTGATGCTGGGCAACCGCATCGAATTTGCGCTGGCACTGTTCGGCGCAGCACATCTCGGTCTGGTCTCGGTTCTGCTCAGCGTCCGGCAGCAAAAACCCGAGATCGCCTACGTCCTGACCGACTGCGGCGCGAAACTCATCATCCATGAAGACCATCTCGTCGACCGCCTGCCCGATTCAGGCGACGTGCCCGATCTGCTTCATCGCGTATCGATGAGTCCAACGGACGGATCCCTGGCATTTCAGGATCTGGTCGCGACCGAGACATCGCTGCTCCCGGCCAATGTCGACGAGGAAGATACCGCCCTGATCCTCTACACGTCCGGGACCACCGGTCGACCCAAGGGCGCGATGCTCGCACACTGCAATATCGTGCATTCGGCGATCGTCTACGAAGCTTGCATGGCGTTGACGCAGAACGATCGCTCGATCGCCGCCGTCCCGCTTGCACATGTGACCGGTCTGGTCGCCAACATGATGACGATGGTGCGATGTGCGGGTGCGCTTGTCATTGTCGCCGAATTCAAGGCGCAGGATTATCTGAAGATAGCGGCGAGCGAGCGTATTACCCAGACCATCATGGTCCCAGCGATGTACAATCTCTGCCTGCTGCAGGCTGACTTCGACTCTTATGATCTTTCGACATGGCGCATTGGCGGCTACGGCGGCGCGCCGATGCCGGTCGCCACCATCGAAAAGCTCGCAGAGAAAATCCCCGGTCTAAAGCTGGTCAATGCTTACGGCGCGACGGAAACCTCTTCTCCATCGACCGTCATGCCGCC
>CALRLJ020000225.1:0-6286 GCA_943368635.1 Sediminibacterium ginsengisoli
AACGGCAATCCTGTGACGGGTAAGGTCGATTCACGCACGCTGCTCGTCCAGTTCTTGCGCGAACAACTCCGGCTGACCGGAACCCATGTCGGCTGCGATACTTCTCAGTGTGGGGCCTGCGTCGTCCATCTCGACGGCAAGGCTGTGAAGTCCTGCACCACGCTGGCGGTGATGGCGGACGGTCATAATGTGACGACCATTGAGGGCCTCGCGGCTGACGGTGCGCCGTTGCATCCGATGCAGGAGGCGTTCCGCGAGCATCATGGGCTGCAATGCGGCTTCTGCACGCCGGGCATGATCATGACTGCGGTCGATCTCGTTCACCGCAAGGGCCACGATCTCAGCGATCACGTCATCCGCGAAGAGCTTGAGGGCAATCTGTGCCGCTGCACCGGTTACCAGAACATCGTGCTGTCGATCGCGGCCGGCGCCAAGGCGATGGCCAAATCCGATCTCGCGTAACCGACGACTTTCCCGAAGGACTGCTCATGTACGACTTCAAGTATCATCGTCCGGGGACTGTGCGGCAGGCCGCCAATCTTCTCGTCAAGAATGAAGATGCCAAGCTGATCGCCGGCGGTCACACGCTGGTGCCGGTGATGAAGCAGCGCCTCGCCAACCCGCCGCATCTGGTCGATCTCAGCCACATCGAAGGCCTCAACGGCATTGAGATGAAGGGCCGCAATCTGGTGATCGGCGCGACCGCAACCCATGCCGAAGTCGCGAACTCCGCCATTGTCGGTGAAGCGATTCCCGCATTGTCCGAGCTTGCCGGCCTGATCGGTGACCCTGCTGTTCGCCACAAGGGCACCATCGGAGGCTCGCTCGCCAACAACGATCCGACGGCGGATTATCCAGCTGCGGTCATGGCGCTGGGCGCGACCATCGTCACCAACAAGCGTCGGCTGAAGCCGGAAGAATACTTTCAGGGCCTATTCACGACGGCGCTCGAGCCAGACGAGATCATTACCAAGGTGATGTGTCCTCTGCCGAAGAAGGCCGCGTATCAGAAAGTCCGCAATCAGGCATCGCGGTATGCGCTGGTCGGCGTGTTCGTCGCAAGACGTCCGTCGGATGTGCGCGTCGCGGTAACAGGTGCTGGCGGTGACGGTGTATTCCGCGCAACTGAGTTCGAGGAAGCGCTGAAAAAGCGGTTCTCGTCAAAATCGCTCGACGGACTGACGATCTCCGCCGACGGCCTCAACAGCGACATCCATGGCAGCGCCGAGTATCGCGCGCATCTCATTGGCGTGCTCGCGCGCCGTGCCGTGGAAGCCGCGACCGCGAAGAGCTGAATTTGGAGTCGGTGTGAGCATGAGCAAGATCCCGGCGTCGGTCGATGCAACGCTCGATCTGCTCACCAGCCGCGGCTATCTCGCGGAGCGTTCGCTCGCAACGGTGGTCTATCTGTCGCTCAAGATGGGCCGTCCGCTGTTTCTCGAAGGCGAGGCCGGTGTCGGCAAGACCGAGATCGCCAAGGTTCTCAGCGCAGCACTCGGGCGCAAGCTGATTCGCCTGCAATGCTATGAAGGTCTCGACGTCGCGTCTGCTGTATACGAGTGGAATAGCGCCGCGCAGATGATCGCCATTCGTCTGGCGGAAGCCAGCGGCGAAACCGACCGCGAGCAGTTGTCCGCGGACGTCTTTGCGGAAAAATATCTGATCAAGCGTCCATTGCTGCAGGCGCTGGAGCCGGATGTCGCAGGGCCGCCGGTGCTTCTGATTGACGAACTCGACCGCGCGGATGAGGCCTTCGAGGCTTATCTGTTGGAAATTCTCAGCGATTTTCAGGTGACGATCCCTGAATTCGGAACGGTGAAAGCGCCGCAAGCGCCCATCGTGGTCGTAACATCGAACCGGACCCGCGAAATTCACGACGCGCTCAAGCGTCGTTGCCTCTATCACTGGGTTGATTATCCCAATGCCGAGCGCGAACTGGCCATCGTGAAGTCGCGGGTGCCCAATATCGGCGCGAAGCTGTCGCAGCAGGTGGTCGGCTTCGTGCAGGCGTTGCGCGAACAGGATTTATTCAAGGTGCCGGGTGTCGCGGAGACCATCGACTGGGCGACCGCACTGACTGAACTCGACGCACGCTCGCTGACACCGCAGGTGGTGGGTGATACGCTCGGCGCGCTGCTGAAGTATCAGGACGACATTGGACGCATGCAGGGGCCGGCGCTCGACAAGGTCATCAAGGAAGCCGTCAGCGATCCTGCGGCTTGAATGCAATCCGGGAATCGTCATGCAAGATGACATCGACGCTCCAACGACCGGATTGATCGCGGACAATGTTATCGGATTTGCCCGTGCCTTGCGCGTTGCCGGGTTGCCGATCGGGCCGGGTGCGGTGATCGATGCACTCAAGGCCATGCAACTGATCGACATCGGCAATCGCCCCGATCTGTTCACCACACTGGAATCGATCTTCGTCAAGCGCCGCGAACATGCCTTGGTGTTCGCGCAGGCGTTCGACCTGTTCTTCCGGCGCGCCGAAGGCATGGAAAGCATGCTCGACTCGGTGCCGCTGCCGCCTGAGGCGCAGAAGCCTCCGCCGCCGGCCTCGCGGCGGGTTCAGGATGCTTTCGCACAGAGCCGCAATCTCGAAGCTCCCGAGATTGAGGAGAAAGATGTTCAGCTCTCGGTCTCCGACCGCGAGGTTCTTCAGCGCAAGGACTTCGCGCAGATGAGCGCTGCCGAGATTGCCGAAGTGACGCGCGCCATCGCGCAGATGAAACTGCCGCAGGCCGAGTTGCGGACACGGCGATTCAAGCCTGATGTGCGGGGCCAGCGGCTCGATCTGCGGCGCACCTTGCGCGGTAGCCTCCGCACCGGCGGCGAGATCGTGAAGCTTCAGCGCCTCGGACGGATCGATAAACCGGCGCCGATTGTCGCGCTGCTCGATATTTCCGGCTCGATGACCGACTACACAAGGCTGTTTCTGCAATTCCTTCATGCAATCACCGATGCCCGCAAGCGTGTTTCAGTGTTTCTGTTCGGCACGCGGCTGACCAACGTGACGCGTGCATTGCGTGCGCGAGATCCCGATGAGGCGTTGGCGGCCTGCTCAAGCAGCGTCGAGGACTGGGCCGGCGGGACGCGGATTGCGACCTCATTGCACAACTTCAATCACCTGTGGGGTCGCCGCGTGCTCGGGCAGGGCGCCACAGTCCTGCTGATTTCGGACGGACTGGAGCGCGAAGCCGATTCCCGGCTGGAATTCGAGATGGACCGGCTGCATCGGTCATGCCGCCGTTTGATCTGGCTCAACCCGCTGCTGCGTTTTGAGGGCTTCGAAGCCAAGGCGCAGGGCATCAAAATGATGCTGCCGCATGTTGATGAATTCCGTCCCGTGCATAATTTGAAGTCCATGGAGGGGCTGATCGCCGCGCTGTCGTCCGACCAGCCGGCCCGGCGCATCGAAAACCGCTCCGCAGCTTGAGGATCACACCATGCTCAACCGTGATGACGATATTCTGAAAGCCGCCGAGAACTGGATGAAGTCTGGACATGGGGTCGCACTTGCGACCGTGGTTGAGACATGGGGCTCCGCGCCGCGCCCGGCGGGATCGAGCCTCGTCATCAACGACGATGGGACATTTCTTGGCTCCGTGTCCGGCGGCTGCGTCGAGGGGGCGGTCGTGACCGAAGCCCTCGACGTCATCGCCAGCGGCAAGCCGAAAATGCTGGAGTTCGGCGTGGCCGATGAAACCGCATGGAATGTCGGACTGTCGTGCGGCGGTACAATCCGGGTTTTCGTTGAGAAGGTGGGCAACTCTTGAAACAGAATACGCTGGCCGAACTGAATGCCGAGCGCGGGGCGCGCCGGGCTGTAATTGTCGTCACCGATGTCGTGAGCGGCGATCAGCGCCTCATTAAGGCCGCGGACATCGCCGCCGATCCGCTGCATGACGATCTCGACAGACATCTGCGCATGGGCAAGAGCGGTATGATCGAAAGTGACGGCAAGAAGCTGTTTCTGAATGTCTATGCCCCGACCGCTCGCTTCGTCATCATCGGTGCGGTTCACATCAGTCAGGCGCTGGCGCCGCTGGCGCAGTCGCTGGATTATGATGTGTTCGTGGTCGATCCCCGCACGGCCTTTGCGTCGCCCGAAAGATTCCCCGACGTGCCGTTGTTCGCGGACTGGCCGGATGTCGCGTTGCCGCCGCTGAACATCGACCGCTACACGGCATTCGTTGCGCTGACGCATGATCCCAAGATCGACGACCCGGCGCTGCTTCATGCGCTTGAGCGCGATTGTTTTTATATCGGAGCACTCGGCTCGCGGAAAACCCATGCCAAACGGCTGGATCGTTTGAAGGCACAGGGTGCGAGCGATAACAGCCTCGCGCGCATTCATGCACCTATCGGTCTCAATATCGGTGCGGTATCGCCATCGGAAATCGCAGTCGCTATCATGGCCGAGATCACCGCACGGCTGCGGCTCCCGGCGGATGCGCCGCTCAAGACGAAGTCAGCGGCATGAAGTTCGGTCCTGTTGCGCCGGAAGACGGCCTCGGCGGTGTCACGGTTCATGCAATCCGTCAGGGATCGCTTGTTCTCAAGAAAGGTACGATCATCGGTGCGGCTGAAATCGCCGCGCTGAAGCAGGCAGGCGTTTCGGAAATCGTGGTCGCGCGCCTCGACGAGGATGATGTATCGGAGGATGAAGCGGCTGCGAGCATTGCGAAGGCTGTCGCCGGCGCGGGCGTCAACGTCGAGCGAGCTTTCACAGGCCGCGCCAATCTGTTCGCGGCGGAAGCCGGCGTGCTGGTGGTGGATCGCGATGCGGTCGACCGTATCAACCGGGTCGACGAAGCGATTACCTTCGCAACATTGTCCGCGTACAAGGCGGTGGTCGCCGGCGAAATGATCGCGACCGTCAAGATCATTCCCTTTGGCGTGGAAGCGAAGCTGCGGGATGCCGCAGTTGTCGCGGCTAATACGGGGCGTATGCGTGTTGCGCCGTTCACGATCAAGCGCGTCGGCATTGTTTCGACGATGCTGCCGGGGCTGGCGCCGAAGGTGATCGAAAAGACGCTGCGCGTCACCGAAGAGCGCCTTGCGCCGACCGGCGCCCGCATTATCGGCGAGCGCCGCGTCCCGCACGATGAGAGCGCGCTTGCGCCAGCCATCGACGAACTGCTCGCGCTCGGTGCCGAACTGGTGCTGGTGTTCGGCGCATCCGCCATCGCCGACCGGCGCGACGTGATTCCGGCTGCCATCGAACAGATTGGCGGCGCGGTCGAGCATTTCGGGATGCCGGTCGATCCGGGCAATCTCATGCTGATCGGAAAGGTGCGGAATTCTCCGGTGATCGGCGCCCCCGGTTGCGCGCGTTCGCCGAAGGAAAACGGCTTCGACTGGGTGTTGATGCGTCTGCTGGCTGGATTGCCGGTTACGCGTGCGGATGTCACCGGCATGGGCGTCGGTGGTCTCTTGATGGAAATCGTAACACGGCCGCAACCGCGCGTGCCGATCGAGGCCGATGGCAACCGCAAGGTCGCTGCGGTCATCCTTGCCGCTGGCCGCTCCACCCGCATGGGTGGGCCGAACAAGCTCCTGGCCGAACTGAACGGCAAGAAGCTGGTGCGGATCGTTGTCGAGCAGGCGTTGGCTTCCAAGGCGTCGCCGGTAGTCGTTGTCACCGGCCATCAGAGTCTCGAGGTCGAGGCCGCGCTGAAGGGGCTTAAAGCCGAGTTCGTTCGTAATCCGGATTTTGCAGAAGGTCTTGCGACCTCGGTCAAAGCCGGGATCGGCGCGGTGCCTGAAACCGCCGATGGTGTGGTGGTCTGTCTTGGCGACATGCCGCTGATCGATGCCAGGCTGATCGACCGGCTGGTGGATGCGTTCGCGCCGGATCGGGGTTCGTTGATCGTGGTGCCGGTCGCTGGCGGGCGGCGCGGTAATCCGGTGTTGTGGTCGCGGCGATTTTTCCCGGAACTGATGACGCTCGATGGCGACATCGGCGCGCGGCATCTGATCGCGCAGCATGCCGAGGCCGTCGCGGAGGTTGAGGTCGAGGGCAAAAGCGCATTCCTCGACATCGACACGCCGGAAATGCTGGCGGACGCGCGGCGCGGCTAGCCGTTTACCGCGTTCATTTCCCTTTCGTTCACCAAGTTGAAACGCCCTCCTGCCTAGTGTGGATCCCGGACTGACCTCTGGGGAGGGGACTTTGACGGCTTTTACGGCTGCGTGCCGCCACGCATTTTTCATTGTTGCTTTGGTTTCAGCTTTTGCCGCCCATCTCGTCGCAACACCGGCTTCCGCAGCCGGCGCGCTG
>CALRLJ020000226.1:0-6285 GCA_943368635.1 Sediminibacterium ginsengisoli
CGGCCTTGACGCGGATCTGCACCTCGCCCTCGCCCGGCGGCGGGGGAGGCGGCGTATCCGCGACCACCAACTGGCGATCGGCTACAAGACTGAGCGCACGCATAATACCGTGTCTCCGGCACGAAAGGTATGGACTGTGTGGCTGCGTATCGCCGGTTCGGCGGATGCCGTCAACCGCCGAGCGTCGCGTCTGTGGTTGCTAGATCGGTTCGCGGGTCAGGATCAGCGACGCGTTCTGGCCGCCGAATCCGAACGAATTCGACATCACGGCACTCACCCGTGCGTCGCGCGCCGTGTTGGGCACCACATCGAACGGAATCGCCGGGTCGGGCACATCGTAATTGATGGTCGGCGGGATGCGCTGATGCTCGAGGGTCAGCAGTGAAAACACCGCTTCGACTGCGCCTGCGGCTGAGAGCGTATGTCCGACCATCGACTTGTTGGACGATACCGGAATGTGGTTGGCACGCTCGCCGAACACCATCGAGATCCCAAGATATTCCATCTTGTCGTTCTCGGGCGTGCCGGTGCCGTGCGCGTTGATGTAGTCTATCTGCTCGATGCCGACACCTGCGTCAGCCAGCGCATTGCGCACGCATCCGACAATCGGTTTGCCGTCGGGGCTGGAGCGGGTGCGGTGGAATGAGTCCGCCAGTTCGCCGCATCCGGCGACGACACCAAGGATTTTCGCGCCGCGTGCGGTTGCAGCTTCCAGGCTTTCAAGCACCAGCGCGCCGGCGCCTTCCGCCATGACGAAACCGTCGCGATTTTTGGAGAAGGGGCGCACCGCTGCGTGCGGTGGATCGTTATGGGTCGAGAGAGCTGAGAGCAACGAGAAGCGGATCAGCGCTTCCGCGTTCACCGAACCGTCCGTCGCGACGCACAGCGCCGCGTCGGTTTCGCCGCGGCGGATCGCCTCGACGCCGAGTTGGATCGCTGTCGCGCCCGATGCACAGGCGGTCGACAGCGAAATCGGTGAACCCTTGGTGCCGAAGGTGTCAGCCAGGTGATCAGCGACCGAGCCGAAAATGAATCGGCGATGCAGGTTGGCGAACTGTCCACCGCCGCTGGCTTTGAGAAGCGCATCGTAATCGATGCCCGATGTCATGCCGGTGGCTCGGGCGACGTCCTGCCGTGGCTGCCATTCAAGTTCGACAGGTGCGACGGCCAGAAACAGCGGACCGGGAAAATCGCCCTTCGCGCCAATTCCTGCCTGCGCGACGGCTTCCTCCGTGGCGACATCGGCAAGGCGCTCGGACAAAACCGTCGATGAAAACGGTTCGACCGGAATGAAATCCACTGTTCCCGCCATCGTGGTCTTCAAGCCGTCGGTGGGAAAGCGCGTGATGGTTCGGATTCCGGATTCGCCGGCCGTGAGTCTGGCCCAATTGTCGGATTTGCCTGCACCGAGGGAGGTAACGACGCCCATACCGGTGACAACGACGATAGGCCGTCCGAATTTGTCGCGTGTCGATGTCATCGTGCCCCCAGTGTGTGGCTTATACCGCTTCGACCAGCGCCATGCCTTCGCCGCGCCAGTGTCCAGCCCCGATCACTACAATCTGGGAGGGCGGCTTCGTCATTTCAATCTCGACACCGGTGGTATCGTTCGCCGGGAACAGTGCCCCGCGCGAAATCGACAAGGCGGCAAGTGCGATCCCGAGCGCAAACTGCGCCTCGACGGTGTGGCCGAATGCCGTTCCGGTCGCGCGTGTCGGCGTATCGCGGTGCTTGCCCAGAAATGCGCGCTCTTCGGCAATAACTGGCGAAGCGCCGGTTGCGCCGGTGATGATCGCGCTGTCCTGGCCAATCGTTCCGATCTTCGACCACAGGCCGTCAAGCGTTGTCGTCACGTCGCCGCTGGTCTTGCGCTTGGCGCGGTCGGCGATGACGTTGGTGAGTTTTGCATATGGCTTGGCGCCCCGCGCCTGCGCGTGCTCTTTGGACTCGATGACCAGAAACACGCCACCCGAGCCCAGCGCAAATCCGTTGTCGCGCTCCCAGACCGGCTTGAACTTGTTCTTCAAATTGAAATCGCCGAACTCATAGAGCATCAGCATTTCCTTGCGCTCGCTGTTCTGCGCGGCGCCGACGAGGGCAATGTCGCTTTGACCGGAGAGGATTCGTGCCAGCGCAATGCGCGCGGCGTCAACGCCGGCGGCTTCCTCTCCCATGAACGTCCGCGACGATCCGGTGACGCCGTGGACGATCGAGATATTTCCGGCGAGCAGGTTGGACAGTTGTGCAAGAAACAGCGTCGGGCGCAGGTCGTTCATCAGCCGTTCGTTGAGAATCGCCGGCGCAGCGTTGCCTTGGGCATTGGCATTGACGATTGCGGAATCGACGGCGAGGTCACGTTCGCCGCCACCGGCCGCCACGATCATGTCCATGTGCGAAAGAATCTCGGCATTGCCCTTCACGCCGGCGGAGTCGAGCGCGAGGCCAGCAGCATAGGTGCCGATCCGCTGCCATGCTTCCATCTGGCGCTGATCGCCCTTCTTGGGGATCTGCGCATCAAAGCTCAGTTTCGTCATCGGGTGGACGACGTAGGGTGCGAATGTCGTCTCGTCGATGTTGATCGTTTTGGCGCTCAACGCGTCCCAGTGCGCGTCCAGTCCTTCGCCGAGCGACGTCGCAAGGCCGATGCCCGTGATCCAGGCTTCGCGCGAGCCGCCGGTCGATGAAGGGGTTTCAGCCATGAGCGATTGCCTGTTCGGGAAAGCCGATTCGCTTCGCCACTGATTCCATGTGGACCCGCAAATCGGGATGCGGGAAGGGCGTGTGACGGAAGGTCAGCGTTGCGTTACATTTCAGCTTGCCATCGACACGGACCTTGGCGTCGGTGACGGCGTATCCGGAGCCGTCGTGGACGAGGCTTGCATCGATCGTCAGCAATTCGCCGGGCTTCACGAAATCGCGCATCTTGGCTTCCTTGACGCTGGCCAGAAACGGCATGCGTTCGAACTTCAGAAGTGCGATCAGAAGCCAGCCGGAGGTCTGCGCCATTGCTTCGGTCAGCAGTACGCCCGGCATCAACGGATAGCCGGGAAAATGCCCCTCGAAGACGGTGCTGGTCTCGGGAACCTGCGACTCGACCGTAATCGTCCGCTTACCGACGTCGAGGTCGGTGATGCGGTCAACCATCTGGAAATATTCGAGCTGCATGGCGGGGCGCGTCAGGCGCCCTTGGCGGCGACCAATTCGTCGATGCGCGCGCTGAGATTTTTCAGGACAAAGTACTGCTCGGTCGTCGCCTTGCCATCGTTGACCTCCTGCGTCCACTTTTCCAGCGGCAGCTTGATGCCGAACGCCTTGTCGATGGCGAACGCGATGTCGAGGAAGTCGAGGCTGTCGATGCCCAGATCGTCGATCGCGTGGCTTTCCGGGGTGATCGTGTCGCGGGGAATGTCGCACGTTTCCGCAATGATCGTGGCGACCTGATCGAATGTAGTCGACATGCTAAACCTTTGATATTTCTTGGATAAATGCCACTTCTTGGCGCGGGACGCAGGCGATAGAACCGTGCCGCGATCCCTCGGGACGGGTTGAATCCCCGTATATCGGAGCGATGCCCCGAGTTCAATGGCGCAGCAGCCTCGGGCGGGGCCCGGTTTCCGGTCTTAATTGTGGCGGAACGGATCGGTTTGCTGCGCTGAGATGTGGGCGCAATCCCGTCGGCCCATCAGGACACAATCCTGTTTGTTCCGCAGGTCGGCGAGGGTCAACGCGAGCCAGATACCGGCACCGGTCAGCGCGGCTGTAAACGCGATAGCGGCGGCATTTGCGATCATGCGATGGCGATAATCGTCGGGACTTTCATGACCCTTCGCATATCGGGACAGGTCAGGCGCGAGCTTGCCCGACTGCTGAACCGCTGACGACGGCGTATACGTGCGTGGTTTGAATTTAAGTACGCGGTGCTCACCGTTCGTCATTAGTAACGGTCCCAAATCGATACGGACATACTCGTCCGCCGAACAACTGTGTTTCTGGGGAAACAAGATATTCCTGTGATGTCAAAAAGGATAGGTGGGAACCGGCGCGAGACGGGTGGGGAGGTTCCAGCAGGCCGGCGTTGCCTGGAAAGTGATGTGAGTTATCCGGCGTCTCTTCGGCGAGTTGGATAGATTGCGGCATTGCCCACCGGAGTCCTTTGGCATGGCCAGCAAGCGTGAACCGATCCTGACACCTGTTTCAATTCTCTCCCTGCGCCCGACGCAGATGACCGTCGGGATGAAGGAGGTCGGAGAAAAGCGCAAGCGATGGCGCGAGCACAAGCTGAAGAAGCGGGCCAGGCTTTTGGGCACTCATATGATCCCGGTCGTGGTCGGCCCCGACAAGAAGAACTACGTGATCGATCATCATCACCTGGCACGCGCGCTTCACGAGGAAGGCGAAAAGAATGTTCTGGTTTCGGTGGTGGCCGATCTCACCATGGTTGACCGGAAGGCGTTCTGGGTCGTGCTCGACAATCACCGCTGGGTCTATCCTTATGACGCGAAGGGCGAACGCCGCGACTACAGCGATCTGCCAAAGGACGTGACCGGACTGAAGGACGATCCGTTTCGAAGCCTTGCTGGCGAGCTTCGGCGTGCCGGGGGCTTTGCGAAGGACACCACGCCGTTCAGCGAATTCCTGTGGGCGGATTTCCTGCGCCGGCGAATGTCACGCAAGACGGTCGATAATGATTTTGAAAAGGCCGTCGAGCAGGCGCTGTCGCTCGGCAAGAGCAAGGACGCGATCTATTTGCCGGGCTGGTGCGGCCCGGTCGATGACGACTAGGGACATCTTCGAAGCTTGATCAGCTCTGGCGCTCGTCTTCTGGCGGTTCATCGGACCGGCCGCGGAGAATGCCGTGAAGTGTGCGTTCGAACGGACCGCCGAACGCGAGGACCACCAGTGCTATTGCGAGGGCGATTGTCACCAGCCGCCACTGTCCAAGCCCACAAACGATGCCGATGCAGGCGGTGAACCAGACGCAGGCGGCGCTGGTTAGGCCTTTGACCTTGGCTTGATTGCTGTGGACGATGACTCCTGCGCCCAGAAAGCCGATGCCGGTCAACAGGCCCTGGATAACGCGACTTGTTGCGTCGGACAGCCGGCCCGCTTCCAGTGCTGCCGGATTGGCGAGCAGGACGACTGTTGCGGTGGCAAGACCCACCAGACCAAGTGTGCGAAGGCCAATCGGCTTTCCGTGCAGGTCACGGTTAAGGCCGATAACTCCGGACGCCAGCGTGGCGGCGCCGAGCCGCAGAATGATGTCCCACCAGTCAAGCAACGTCATCGCCTTTCTGACCCGGCGCGTTATGCCTTCGGTACGCGGCCCATCATGTAGAATTCGTCGTTCGGACGCATGTCGGTGATGCTCGCCATGCGGTTCGACAGAGCGAAGAACGCTGCAATGGCGGCAATATCCCAGATATCGTCGTCGCTGAATCCATGCCCTCGCAATGTCTCGAAATCCTGCGGCGATGTCTTTTGCGATTCGAGGCAAACCTTGACGGCGAAATCGAGCATCGCGCTCTGGCGCGGCGTGATGTCGGCCTTGCGGTAGTTGTTGGCGATCTGATCGGCGATCAGCGGATTCTTCGCCCGGATACGCAGCACCGCTCCATGCGAGACGACACAGTAATGGCACTGGTTGGCAGCGCTGGTCGCGACCACGATCATTTCGCGCTCGGTCTTGCTCAGTCCGCCGTCTTTTTCCATCAGAGCGTCGTTGTAGGCGAAGAATGCCCTGAACTCGTCAGGCCGGTAAGCCAGCGCGAGAAACACGTTCGGAACGAAGCCCGATTTCTCCTGTACGCCGAGAATGCGCGTCCGGATGTCGTCCGGGAGCGCGTTCAATGCAGGAACGGGGAAACGGCTGATGGAGGGTGCGGTCATGCTGTTGGTCCGATGCAGGCGGCGGGAATGTCTGCGCGGAACCATAGTCGAGGAAGGCTACGAGGCAAAGCGCCGGCTTGCGCAAGGCAGTCCGCCGCAGAACCCTTGGGGGTCAGCGCAACGGCTTCTTCAGCAGCGAGAATCGATCCGGATCGAGGCCAAGCGACGGCTGCAACATCGGCGAGTCCGGCACGCGTGGAACAGGGCGATCTGCCACACCCCGGTCGAATGTCGGATCGTTTGGCGTTTCGCGATGCGACGTCGCTCCGCGCCAGCGCTCGAGCACGGAACTGACGAAGGTAACATCGTGACCGCTCAGGGTAGATGGTGTCGTCGCGATGGTTGCTTCGCTGCGTGGCAACTGATGCATCGGCACTTCCTTGAAGCGGAGCCGGGTCG
>CALRLJ020000227.1:0-6285 GCA_943368635.1 Sediminibacterium ginsengisoli
TCGCTGACGCAGCCGATCCGCAGTCGGATCTTCTGGGCAACATCAACCGCATCTACGGCGCTCCCGGCCGGACCGAGCCGGGCCGCAAATATCGCGGCACCTACGGCTTTATCACCGACTGAGATGGGACAAGGACAGTAACGATGACCACGCGAGTACCCAATCTCACAAGAAGCCTGCGAATCGCGGCCGCCCTTCTCGCGGCGTCTGCTGCGTTGGGAGCCTGCACGCATACCGATCAGGACACCCCGACCGGCAGCATCCCGATCGACTACCGGCAGCGTCATCCGATTGTGATTCAGGAAGCTAACCACGCGACCGAAGTGTTTGTCGGCAGCGGGCGAGGCGGACTCACATCCGCGCAGCGTTCCGACATCGCAGGGCTGGCGGAAACTTGGCTGCGCGAAGGCACCGGCGCCATCGTCATCGATATGCCGGTCAACACGCCGAACGCGCGCGTCGCAACCGATTCACTGCGCGAGATTCGCAACATTCTGGCTGCTGCCGGTGTGCCGCCGCGCGGCGTCACCATTCGCAACTATCATCCGACAGACCCGCGGCTGTTCGCGACCATTCGCGTGAACTATCCGCGGATCAGGGCGGACGCAGGCCCTTGCGGCGTTTGGCCGGAAGATCTCGGCCCGTCGATCAAGAACAAGGGCTATCTGGAAAACCGGCCGTACTACAATCTCGGCTGCGCAACCCAGCGCAACCTTGCCGCAATGGTCGACAACCCGTCCGATCTGGTCCAGCCCCGCTCCGAAACGCCGGCTTATACGCCTCGCCGCAGCGCTGCATTTGAAAAATACCGCAAGGGCACGACGACGACGACCGCATACCCCGAAGCCGACAAGGCCAAACTTAGCGAAGTGGGCAAATGATCAGTTACGCGCGCCAGGAACAGGACGACGGAACGGGTTCTTCCGCCACCGAGGATCATATCGCGCCGGCGCCGCGCGTGTCTGTGCAGGCATTCTGCGAAACCGTCGAAACCGCCGCAGCCGTGCAGGCTGCCGGCGAAGACCGGCGGCTGGACAAGGCTCACCTCAAGATTCAAATGGGCGGCATGGCAGCGGCCATCGAAGCCTATCGCACCGCGCCGACACCGAACGTCATCCTGCTCGAAACCGAAGGCCGCAACGATATTCTTTCCGGCCTCGACCAGCTTGCGACGGTCTGCGACGCCGGCACGCGGGTGATCGTGGTCGGGCGCGTCAACGACGTCGTTCTGTATCGCGAGCTCGTGCGGCGCGGCATCAGCGATTACGTTATCGCCCCCGTGGCACCGCTCGACGTGGTTCGCTCGATCTGCGGCCTGTTTTCTGTTCCTGAAGCCAAAGCTGTCGGACGGATCATTGCCGTCGTCGGCGCCAAGGGCGGCGTTGGCGCGTCCACGGTGGCCCACAACGTCGCCTGGGCCATCGCCCGCGACCTCGCGCTGGATTCGGTCGTCGCCGATCTCGATCTCGCTTTTGGGACCGCAGGTCTCGATTACAATCAGGATCCTCCGCAAGGCATTGCCGATGCGGTCTTCTCTCCCGATCGTATCGACACCGCTTTCGTCGATCGTCTGCTTTCCAAATGCACCGACCATCTGAGCCTGCTCGCAGCTCCTGCGACGCTGGACCGTGTCTACGATTTCGGCGCCGATGCATTCGATTCAATTTTCGATACCCTGCGCACCACGATGCCCTGCATCGTCCTCGACGTTCCGCATCAATGGTCCGGATGGACCAAGCGGGCCCTGGTCGGCGCCGACGATATTCTGATCGTTGCGACGCCCGATCTCGCCAACCTGCGCAACACCAAGAACATGTTCGATACGCTGAAGGCAGCGCGGCCCAACGACCGGCCGCCGCTGTACTGCATCAATCAGGCCGGCGTGCCGAAACGGCCTGAAATCAATACCAACGAGTTCGCAAAAGCCATCGAAAGCCAGCCCATCGTCACCATTCCTTTCGAGCCGCAGATTTTCGGCGCGGCTGCGAACAATGGACAGATGATCGCGGAGATCGCGGCCAACCACCGCACATCCGAGATGTTCTTGCAGATTGCACAGCGGCTCACCGGCCGTGGCGAAGCCAAGAAGCCGCGCAACTCGTTCCTGGCGCCTTTGCTCGGAAAACTCCGAGCCAAATAGACTACCGCGTGGAGTTATCGTCGTGTTTGGTAAGCGTAGCGGAACAGAAGCCGAAGTCCGGACCGTTCAATCCCCGGATCGTGGGCAAGAAGCAGCACCCGCCGCCGCAAGGCCGGCGGTGGCAACCGTTGCGTCGCCTCCGCTGGCGCCCGCGCGGCCGCCCGCGCCTGCTCCCGTTGTCGAAGCACGGCGCTCGGACAGCTACTATCAGGTCAAGGCGACAATCTTCGGAGCGCTGATCGAGGCCATCGATCTGGCCCAGCTTGCGAAGCTCGACGTCGAGTCGGCGCGCGAGGAAATCCGCGACATCGTCAACGAGATCATCGCGATCAAGAACATCGTGATGTCGATCGCCGAGCAGGAAGAACTGCTCGACGATATTTGCAACGACGTTCTCGGTTACGGGCCGCTGGAGCCGCTGCTTGCGCGCGACGACATCGCCGACATCATGGTCAACGGCGCGGGCACCGTCTTCATCGAAGTCGGCGGCAAGATCCAGAAGACCGGCATCCGCTTCCGCGACAACCAGCAGCTTCTCAACATCTGTCAGCGCATCGTCAGCCAGGTCGGCCGCCGCGTCGACGAATCCTCGCCGATTTGCGACGCGCGTCTCGCCGACGGTTCGCGCGTTAACGCGATTGTGCCCCCGCTGGCGATCGACGGCCCCGCGCTCACCATTCGTAAGTTCAAGAAGGACAAGCTGACGCTGGATCAGCTGGTCAAGTTCGGCGCGATCTCGCCCGAGGGCGCGCAAATCCTGCAGATCATCGGCCGCTGCCGCGCCAACGTCCTGATTTCGGGCGGCACCGGCTCCGGCAAGACCACTCTTCTGAACTGCATGACCAACTATATCGACGAAGACGAGCGCGTCATTACCTGCGAGGACGCAGCAGAACTGCAATTGCAACAGCCTCACGTCGTGCGTCTCGAAACCCGCCCGCCCAATATCGAAGGCGAAGGCCAGATCACCATGCGCGATCTGGTCCGCAACTGTTTGCGTATGCGGCCGGAACGCATCATCGTCGGCGAAGTCCGCGGACCCGAGGCGTTCGACCTGTTGCAGGCGATGAACACCGGCCACGACGGCTCGATGGGAACGCTGCACGCCAACAATCCGCGCGAAGCTCTCTCCCGCGCCGAATCCATGATCACCATGGGCGGCTATTCGCTGCCATCGCGCACCATTCGCGAAATGATCTGCGCCTCGATCGACGTGATCGTGCAGGCGGCGCGTTTGCGCGACGGTTCGCGGCGCATCACCCACATCACCGAGGTGATGGGCATGGAAGGCGACACCATCATCACCCAGGACATCTTCCTTTACGACATCACGGGTGAGGATATTAACGGAAACATTCTCGGCCGGCATCGCTCAACCGGAATCGGCCGTCCCCGGTTCTGGGAACGCGCTCGCTATTATGGCGAGGAAAAACGACTTGCCGCCGCGCTCGATGCGGCGGAAGTCGCCGAACTGTAGGGAGAGCGCCATGAACATGCAGGCGCTGGCTCTGGCATTCCTCTCCGCCGTGACCGTGGGCGGTCTCGCCTGGGTTTTCATCTATCCCTTGCTGTCCGGCGAAAAGCAGGCCGAGAAACGCCGCGCGTCATTTGCGCGGGCGGAGCCGGCGCTGCGCATCGAGGACCGGTCCCGCTCGCGCCGCGTGCAGGTCGAGGATTCGATGAAGGAACTGGAGCAGCGGCTCGCCGCCTCCAAGAAGGTCTCGCTCGAAACCCGCATCACCCAGGCAGGCATGACCTGGTCGAAGCAACAATTCATCATCGGCTCCGTCGTTCTGGGCGTGCTCGCGCTGGTCGGATCCTATATTCCCGGCGCGCCCCTGATGGCCTCGCTCGGCTTCGGCTTGGCGGCAGGCTTCGGTTTGCCGCGCTGGGTGCTGGGCTTCCTCAAGAAGCGCCGCGAGGCGAAGTTTCTCGATGCACTGCCTGATGCGGTGGACGTGATCGTCCGCGGCATCAAGGCCGGACTCCCGCTGTTCGATTCGATCAAGGTTGTCGCGGTGGATGCGCCCGAGCCGCTGCGCGGCGAATTCAACGCGATCATCGAAACCCAGACCATCGGCATGCCGCTCGGTGACGCCTGTCAGCGCCTCTACGAAAGAATGCCGCTGCCGGAAGCCAATTTTTTCGGAATCGTGATTGCGATCCAGACCAAGTCCGGCGGCAATCTGTCGGAAGCGCTCGGCAACCTTTCCAAAGTGCTTCGTGACCGGCGGAAGATGGCTGCAAAGATTCAGGCGATGTCGATGGAAGCCAAGGCCTCCGCAGGCATCATCGGCGCGCTGCCGCCGATCGTGATGATCATGGTCTACATCATGACGCCCGACTACATCTCGCTGCTCTGGACCCACCCGACCGGGCGGCTGATGCTGGCCGGCTGCGTGCTGTGGATGGGAACGGGCATCATGGTCATGAAGAAAATGATCAACTTCGATTTCTGACTTCGATTTCTGACGAGGGACCATGCTGCTAGATCTTCTCATCGAGAAATTCCACGACATCCGGTTCATGACCATGCTGATGGCGGCGATTGCCGCGTCGGCCGCCGCCTATGCGGTGGTGTCGCCGATGTTCGCAGGCGAAGGTCTGGCCAAGCGCATGAAGGCGGTCGCCAGCGAACGCGAACGCCTGCGCCAGCGCGAGCGCGAGCGGCTGAACCGCAGCGAGAAGGTTTCCCTGCGCCAGACGCCGAAGCAGTTGGTGCAGAAGGTCGTCGAGGACTTCAACCTCGGCAAGTGGGTGGCCCAGGAAGCGGCGCGTGAAAAGCTCGTCATGGCCGGCTACCGCGGCCAAGCACCCTACGTCACGTTTCTCTTTTTCCGCCTTGTCATGCCGATCGTGTTCCTGATCGGC
Source organism: Sediminibacterium ginsengisoli (assembly GCA_943368635.1). GTDB lineage: Bacteria > Pseudomonadota > Alphaproteobacteria > Rhizobiales > Xanthobacteraceae > Afipia. Next base: position 5,012 of record CALRLJ020000227.1, read on the forward strand.
GCGATCCTCTACGTGTTCGTGATTTCAAACATGCAGCAGACGACGCCGATGAAAATCGGCATGTGCCTGGGCGCGACCTGGCTCGGCATGCAGGCGCCGATGCTGTTCCTTAAGAACGCCATCACCAAGCGCCAGTTGTCGATCCGGCGGGCGTTTCCCGATGCGCTCGATCTGCTGCTGATCTGCATCGAGTCCGGCATGTCGATCGAAGCCGCGTTCCGCAGGGTGAGCCAGGAAATCGGCAGCCAGTCGATCCCCCTCGCCGAAGAATTCTCGCTGACCACCGCCGAGCTGTCGTACCTTCAGGACCGCAAGATGGCCTACGAGAACCTCGCCAAGCGAACCGGTCTTGAGGGCGTGAAATCGGTCTGCCTGTCCCTGATGCAATCGGAACGCTACGGCACCCCGCTGGGGCAATCGCTGCGCGTGATGGCTCAGGAAAACCGCGACATGCGCATGAACGAGGCCGAGAAGAAGGCCGCAGCGCTGCCGCCGAAACTGACCGTGCCGATGATCGTGTTCTTTCTGCCGGTTCTGTTCGTGGTCATTCTCGGCCCCACCGGCATCAAGGTCTCCGAATACATGAAGTGATGTGAAGCCAAGGCTGTCGGCGCCACTACATCGGCGTCGATGCTAGTGTTCCGCCGTCATTGCGAGGAGCTAGCTTGCGACGAAGCAATTCATTGATCACGGCTTTCAAAAACCGGATTCCTTCGCTCCGCTCGCAATAACGAGATGCCTAGGATCGGCCGGGCTCCACCGCAGCCGTCTTTTGCGGACGGCCATCGCGGCTGATCATCTGCCGCAAATAAGCGACGTTTGCCTCCGCCTCATCCGCTGGCAGGTCGGCTTTCACGATGGTCTCGGCTTCGGCGAAGCGTCCCTGAAGCCCAACCACCAGCGCCAGATTCTGACGAACGCGCGAATCATTGGTGCCACGGTTATAGGCGCGGCGCAGCACGGACTCGGCCTTCGGCAGATCCTTGGACAGAACGTAAGACAGCCCGAGATTCGATAGCACGGACGGCTCTTCCGGCATGATCTTCAGCGCGCTCGCATAATAGCGCCGCGCCTCATCGTGTTTGCCGAGCTGATCGAGCGCGGTGCCCTGCACCGACAAAATGCGCCAATCGGGATTCGCCGGGGTGTGCGAGCGGGACAGGATGTCGAACGCCTGCTGAAAGTTTCCGTTGTCCGCCAGCGCGCGGCCATAGGCCGCCAGAAGCGTCTTGTTGCCGGGGTTGGCAATCGTCGCCTGCTCCAGCACGGCAACA
>CALRLJ020000228.1:0-6272 GCA_943368635.1 Sediminibacterium ginsengisoli
CCCACCAGCATCGCGGCATCGAACACGCCGAGACCGCCCGGCGAATGACTGGCGAAACCGAGCAGCGTCGCCGATACGAAGATCACCGCGACAACGACAAACCCGACATGGGGCTCGTCGGGGACCAGAATGTACATCGCCAGCGCGCAGAAGCCGAGATCGACGATCCCGATCATGATCTGCAGCAGCGTCAGCGGGCCGCCGGGAAGAACCACGGTCCAGCTGCCGCGGCCAACTTCGCGCGGCTTCATCCAGACCCACACGACATAGGCCGTCAGGCCGATCAGAATGCAGACCGCCGCAAGGCGGTTCAACCAGACCGGCAGCTTGTCGATGGAGGCGGCAGCCTCCGGATGATATGCGACGCCGAGACCGAGCACGGCGGCGTTGCCGAGCCAGAACGTCAAGCCGGCAAGGAAGCAGACCTTGGCGACGTCGACCGCCGAAAGGCCCCATGCGGAGTAGATGCGATAGCGCACCACGCCGCCGGTAAAGACGCTGGCGCCGACATTGTGACCGATCGAGTAGCTGGTGAATCCGGCGAAGGCGGCAACCCGGTAAGGGACTTCGGTGCGGCCGATCGCGCGCAGCGCAAACAGGTCATAGAATGTCAGCGTAAAATAGCCGGCGGCGACGCAAAGCCCGGCGAGCACCACGGTGCGCATTTCAGTGCCGCGCAACGCCTCGTAAAGGTCGTCGACGTCGAGACCCTCGAGCATGTGATAGAGGATGTAGCAAGCGGTCGCGATGATCGCGATGCTGATCGCAACACCGAGCTTGTGCAGGATTTGCTTCTCGCGCATGTACGCGATGGCCCCGCGTAGTGTCTCCAGCATCCAGACCTCTAAATTCGATCGCCATTCCAGCAGGTGAAGTCCTAGCAGACCGGCCGCACAACCGCGAGTGCGGCGGCACCGATTTGAACTCATTCAGGGCCCGGAAGTTACATTAAGAATACCGTTTCCTTCCGCACCGCACTGCGTCACACAGCTGTTACGCGGCTTTGGCCTGCTCCCGCTGGAAAAACAGCAGGTCCAGTTCGGTGGCCGGCTGGCCGAGCCCTGTCAAAAGCGCATGAGCCTGGCCCCGATGATGGGTCTGATGATTGAACCAGTGCGCCAGAGCAGGCGCCAGTTGCTGCACGAATTGCTCAGGGCTGGACACGCGCCGGTAGGAAATGGTTCCGGTAATGCGCGCGTCGGTAAGCCCGTCGACATAGGCCACGATCCGGGCATCCTGCGCCACGCGGGCGAGGCGAAGCGCACCGAATGTCTCGCACAGGATCGCGTCGAGCCGGTCCGGCGCATCGCCTTCGCCGGTAAAACGCTTCATCCAGATCATATCCGTCGCGAGCAGATGATTCAGGGTGCCATGGACGGACTTGAAGAAGGCACCGCGATCCGCCCTGTATTGCGCCTCGTCGAGACGGCTGACGGCATCGTACAGCCGGGCATTCGCCCATCCGTTGTAATGACCGAACATCCGGTAATGCGACGCCAGATCGGCCGCCATCACGCCTGATTTGCCGATGCAGGACGCGAGATGACGAGCGCACGCAGCCACGAGCCAACCGCGCAACCTGCAACGTAGACGGCAAGCATCGCCAGACCGAGATCCAGCCAGTAACCGACGCGGCCGGGGATCAGATGAAACAGCGAGGCCAGAACGAGGCCCACGACCAGCACCGCAACCTTGCGCAGCATCACGGCAGACCAACCCTGCCCCCGCTGCACCACCGCGATCCATCCCATCGCCAGACCGAGCACGCCCGATGCCAGCAACCAGCCCCAGTTGAATGTCGCGAGATAGATCATGCTCATTTCACCACGAAATCGATGCGCCGGTTCTTGGCCTTGCCGTCGTCGGTATCGTTGGCAGCAACCGGCTGCGAACTGCCGTAACCAACCGCCCTCAACCGGTCGGTCGGCAATCCGGCCTTGATCAGATACTCCGCTACCGCCTGCGCGCGCTTTTCGGACAGCGCCATGTTCGCATTGTTGTCGCCATCGCTGTCGGTGTGCCCGGCAACCTCGATATTGGCAGTCGGACAGCGCAACGCGGTTTCAATCAGCTTGTCGAGCAGGCCCATGGAATCCTTGTCGATGGACGCGCGGCCGGAGTCGAACCTGATCTTGGCCTTGCCCAGCAATTCGAAAAACAGCTGCTGGCAAACGGTCGGATCGACAGCGCTGGCGACCGGCTTGACCGACACTTCCGCTTTCGCGGTCCAGCCCTGCGGCAATTCGCTGCCGATGCCGTCGCGAATCTGATCTGCCGCGACCGCGTAAAGCGCATCGCCCGACAGCTTGACCTCGCGATCGGACACGACGAGCGATCCGGTGGAGACCCGCGACAATGCGCCCAGCGCGGCCACTGCGGCATTCTGGAAACCTTGCGGCGCGCCGACGCTTGCTTTCAGATTATCCACCAGCTTCTCGGAGAAGAACTTGCGGCCGACCGCCGCAACGATGGCGGCGTGGACGGCATTGTCCGGCACATAACCGGCAAGCGTGACGGTATTCCCCACCGGATCCTTGTTGGCCTGGAAGATATAAGGCGGCGCCTTGATCGCGTTCTCCTTCACCGAATAACCTTCGGGCAGGTTTTTCAGCGCAGCGAAAATCGCCTCGCGGCTGCCGATCTCGCGTGCCATTCCGGTCAGGCTGACGCCGGTGTCGCTCAACGTAATCTTGCCATCCTTCAGCTTGCCGACCTGATCGATCAGCAGCAATGCGGCATTGTCGAACCGTGGCGGCGCGCCCCGCGCCATCGCCATCCGGTCCGAAATTTCCGTGCCCTTGAGCGACGCGCGGGCCGCATCCAGCAGCTTGGCCTTGATCGCTGGCAGCGGCGCATTGCCGCCGAGCGTCACCCGCACCACGTCGCGCTCGATCGACCATACGAACGGCTTGGCTTCGAGGATCAGGCTGGTCCCGTCGTTCACCAGCCGCACGCCGGTCACAGCTTCGACCTGCGACGTGGCGCTGCGCCGGCCTTCTTCCGAGAACGCCTCCGCAGACAGCGACACATCGCGGCCGGAGACCGAAATTCGGGTCTTGTCGAGAACGGTATCCTTCAGCGCGCCGGTCGACCGCGCCGCAAGATCGGTTTCAAGGGGAACGGTGCCGGTCCAGATCGCGCCGACCCAGAGGAAAGCCAAGGGAATCAACCCCGGCCACCATTTACGTGCCCAACCTGCTAGACGGCTCATCCCGGACCTTTATCTGACGGAATGCAGACAAAACAAACCCTTGCCGAGGTGTCAAACTGGAAATGGGCGTAGGAGCTGGTCCGAAGCCAAAGGGCGCATTTCGGCCCGTCGCCGCCGTTTCAATTGTCCGGATAACCGTTTGTTCAACCGTTTCTGCCAATTCTCACGGCTGGATCCTGACGGATCGGCCCGAGCCATCGCCATGAAGCAGCTTCGCAATAACGTCATCCGCGCCGGTCTCGACGCGCTGTATTTCACCGGCGCGCATCACATGCTGCGTCCGATCCTGGCGGGCGTCGGCACCATCTTCATGCTGCATCACGTTCGCCCGGCCCGCGACGATATGTTCCAGCCCAATCGCCATCTCGAGATCACCCCGGACTTCCTGCGCGAGGTGCTCACGCATGTCCGCGCGCTCGGCGTTGATATCGTGTCCATGGACGAGGCACATCGCCGGATGCGCGAGCGCGAATTCGCCCGCCGCTTCGCCTGCTTCACCTTCGACGACGGCTATCGCGACAACCGCGACCATGCGCTGCCGGTGATGCGCGCACAGGACGCGCCGTTCACGGTCTATGTCGCCAGCGATTTCGCCGAGGGCAACGGACGGCTGTGGTGGGTGGCGCTGGAGCGCGTCATTGCGAAAGCGAATGTTATCGAAATTATACGCGACGGCGCGGTGCTGCGGCTCGACACAGCCAATGCCGCCGCCAAGCAGCAGGCGTTCAACCAGATCCACGACTGGCTGCGCACGCTTGCCAACGACGCCGACGTGCAGCGTGCGGTAAGCGAGCTGTGCGCAAAGCATGGCGTCGACGATGCGGCAATCGCGCGCGAGCTGTGCATGTCGTGGGACGAACTCGGACCCTTTGCTGCCGATCCGCTGGTGACTATCGGCGCGCATACCGTCAGCCATTGTAATCTGGCGCGGGACAGCGAAGCCGATGCGCTGCGCGAGATGCGCGTCAGCCGCGAGCGGATCGAAAGCCGGTTGCAGACACCCGCACTGCATTTCGCCTATCCCTACGGCGACAAGACCGCCGCCGCCGCGCGCGAATTCGCGATGGCGCGCGAACTTGGATTCTCAACCGCCGTGACCACGCGCCCCGGCATGGTGTTCGCCGGGAACGCCGAACATCTGACCGCGCTGCCGCGCATTTCGCTGAACGGCAACTACCAGAACACACGCTTCCTGTCGGTGCTGACCTCGGGCGCTGCGACCGCGATGTGGAACGGCTTTCGCCGGGTCGACGCGGCCTGAAGCGCGTTTCAAACAGACCCCGCAACCCGGCCATTCCTTGACTCACTCCCAGCCGCTGGCGCTATATCGCCGCCAAAGCAAAAGGAGGACTCATGTTCAAGGATCTGTTTTCACTCAAGGGCCGCATCGCGGTCGTCACCGGCGGCTCGCGCGGCATCGGCAAAATGATCGCCTCGGGCTTTCTCGCCCAAGGCGCCGCAAAGGTTTACATCACCGCGCGCAAGGCCGGCCCTTGCGAGGAAACCGCCAAGGAACTGACCGCGGCTTATGACGGCGAGTGCATCGCGTTGCCGATCGACATGTCCACCGTTGAGGGCTGCAACAAGCTCGCCGCCGAACTGATGAAGCGCGAGCCAAAGATCGACATTCTCGTCAACAATGCAGGCGCTGCCTGGGGGGCGACCTTCGACGAATTCCCGGAAGCCGGCTGGGACAAGGTGATGAATCTCAACGTCAAGTCGCTGTTCTTCCTGACCAAGGCGCTGGCGAAGCCGCTGCGCGCCGCAGCGACCAAGGAAAAGCCAGGCAAGGTCATCAACATTGCATCGATCGACGGCCTGTCGGTCAATCCGATGGAGACTTATTCCTATCAGGCGAGCAAGGCAGCGGTGATCCATCTCACCCGCCGCATGGCCGCCAAGCTGATCCACGACAACATCAATGTCACCGCGATCTGCCCCGGCGCGTTCGAGTCGGACATGAATACCGCGGCACGCGATCACGGCGACTCGGTCGCCAAGCGCATTCCCTCGAAGCGTATCGGCACGCCGGAAGACATGGCCGGGATCGCGATCTATCTCGCCTCGCGCGCCGGGGACTATGTGATCGGTAACTCCATCGCGGTCGACGGCGGCATCGTTTATGCGAATCTCAGCCTGCCGGTTTCGGGCGAGTAATATCGCCGCGACCTAAGACATTGACTGTCATGGCCGGGATTGACCCGGCTACGTCATTGCGATGAGCGAAGCGACGAAGCAATCCAGTTTGTTTTTAAGAGTGGATTGCTTCGCTGCGCTCGCAATGACGAGGAAATAAAGACTGCCACTGATCGCTCAATACGTCTCGACGTGATAACGGCCGCTTTCGCGCATCTTCGGCTTCAGCGCCGCCCAGTCGATCGAGGCCGAGCGGCACGCGTCGGCAAAAGCCTCGTCAACGCCGCTCTCCATGCCTTTCAACCCGCAAATATAGACGTGGGTCTTGTCGTCGCGCAGCAATGCGGCGATTTGCGCCATCTCGGAGCGAATCCGATCCTGCACATAGACGCGCGGCTGATCCGGCACGCGTGAATAGCAGAAATATTTTCCAAGCAGCCTTTCCGGCACCTTCTGCAGCGGTCCGAAATACGGCAGTTCCTCCGGACGCCGCGCGCCGAAGAACAGCAGCAACCGTCCCGCAGCATCGGGCATCGCCCGCCGCCGCCGCTCGGTGAAGCCGCGAAACGGCGCAGAGCCTGTGCCGGTGCAGATCATAATAATGTTAGCTGCCGGATCTTCCGGCATCAGGAAGGTCGCACCGAATGGGCCGGTGATCTCCAGCTTCGCGCCGCGCGGCAGATCGCAGAGATAATTCGAACAGACGCCCTTGTCTTCGCGCTTCACGGTGAGCGCGAGATTGTTGGTGTTCGGCTTTTCGCCGCCGCGCGGGCTTGCCACCGAATACAGCCGCGCGACATGCGGTTTGCCGTTTGCGTCGACGCCCGGCGCGACAATGCCGATGCTTTGGCCTTCCAGCACCGGGAACGGCTGATCGCCGAAGTCCAGAATGATATGCCGCACATCGGAGTCGGCGTTGGCGTCG